>JAISUK010000041.1 GCA_031272075.1 Dysgonamonadaceae bacterium | reverse complement strand
TTTTCCTATGCAAATGTAAAAATTATTTCTCCACAAACAATTTCTACCTTTATTTTATTTAATCCCCGACAACCAACACCCAAGTTTATTGTACAAAACCTTAGTTTTTGGGGACGTTTCAAAGTTAGTGGCTAGTGGGTAGCGGGTAGTGGGTAGTGGTAGTGGTTTCATTCCAACTACCCGTACTACCAACTAACTTTCAACTTTCAACTTAATCTCTTACCTTTGCGGGCGAAAAAGCAAACCGATGTATAAATCCACCCGCTCAATTTTCCTGCTGTATGCGGCGATCGTCGTGTGTTGCCTCCATGTACGTGGACAGCAACAGCCGACGAACATCCGCTACGAGGTGCTCAACCTGCTGGCGCTGCGCTATCATCCGGGCAATGCCGCGGACAGCTCTGCCGTCGGCATCATCCTCAATACCCTTCGCCACAACCCGCCGGCCGTGGCGTCGGAAATCGAACCGCTACGCTACCATGTCCTTCGGCAGACTGCGGTGGATTTCCGTTTCAACAACCAGGCGCTGCAAAGACAACTCTCCGAATGGCGCGCCCTGAACGGCCTGCTCTACAGGCAACTGATCCTCCCTTACGAACCCTGGCTTCGGCAAGCGCAACCCGTCGCAGACAATCCGCACTGCTCACAGTTGCCGCTCCTGCGCTTCGCGGACACCCTGACCATCGTCTACAGGGGAACGGACAAACCCCGACAAAAGATTGTGCAGGACGGCCACGCGATAAGCATCTTTGAATCAGTCGGGCAAGAAAACGCCGCCCGCCTGCTGGAAGAACTGTTCGGCGACGTCGACCTTTTCAGCGACAGCAACGAATTGCTCTCCCTGCCCTTCAAAGGGCCATTAAGCAAAAACTGTACGGATGACTATACCTATATTTTAAAAGGTATCACCGCAGTCGGCGGTCGACGGTGCTACGAAATCGTTTTTTATTGCAAGGATAAAAAAGCGCCCGGATTTACCGGAATCCTCTATATCTCAGCCGACGACGACTGCTATTCGCCGGTGGAAGCGCGTTTCACTTTCAACAATCCCGATCATGCCAACCTCACGGGAAACATGCTGATGACGCATTATTTTCCGCTGACCGGCGACCGCACGCTCCCTGCCGTCAAAAAGCAAACCCTGCACCTCGGCGACGACAACAAAGAAAGCCTCATTGCCGAACGCACCCTTCTCCGCGATTCGATGGATTTCAACTTTCAACATGCAACTTTTCTTCAAGATTTTTGTCGCGACTCGGCAGCGTCCCCACAGGTTTGGCCTCCGCCCTCGCTGCTCCAAAAATTCAACGCTATTCTTCCTCTCCCCGCTTTCCGAAACCTCGAACAGCTAGCCCTCATCCTCCTGAACGACCGTGCGCGCATCGGCGGCGTCAACGGCAAGTTCGACATAGGGCCGCTCACGCAAGCCGCCAGCTACAACCGAATGGAAGGCATCCGGCTGAAGGCGGGAGGAAATACCACCGCACGGCTTACAAACAGGATGCAGGCGGGGGGATACCTCGCCTACGGCACCCGCGACAAGGCCTTGAAATACCGCGCCGACCTCGTATATTCACTCAGGCGAGTGAAACAGTATTTCACGGAATTTCCGAAAAACACCCTGTCGGCCACTTATGCCTGCGACCTGACGATTCCGGGACAAGACCTGCTGACTTCCGAGCGCGACCAGTTTACCTATTCGCTCACATACGCTTCGATCAACAGCATGTCGTTCCGCAAAATCGGATTGCTGGCGTATGAAAACGAGCTGCAGGACTGCTTCTCCTTCAAAATCACCGGACGTTACAACTACGATGAGCCGCGCGGCGACCTCCGCTACATGCAGATTCAACAGCAAGACACGACCGTCTTTCCGCATATCGTCAGTACCGAACTGCAACTGTCTCTGCGCTTTTCGTCGAAAGAAAACGCCATCCATACGCATGACGACCGCCTCCCGATCCACCGCAGGAACGCCGCGTCGCTCACGCTCTCCCACCGCGTCGGAATCAAAGGACTGCTCGGTTCGGGCTACCGCTATCATGTCACGGAAATCAAGGGTCTCAAACGCTTTGCACTGGATACCTCCGGCGACTTGACGCTGCAACTCTCCGCCGGAAAAGTCTGGAACCGCGTCCCCTTCCCGTTGACTTTCATTCCGGAAGGAAACCAGAGCTATCTGTTTGAAACGGAAGGATACAACTGCTTGAGTTATCACGAGTTTGTTACGGACAACTACCTGGCCGGTTCACTGAACTGCATGATCGGCTGGTCGCCGTTCAAACTGTTCAACCGAAACAGCAAAATCAAAACCAGCATCGGATTACGCGCCATCTATGGGCCGCTGTCCGACCGCAACAACCCGGAACTGCATCCGGAACTTTTCGTCTTCAGTCATGGAATCAATCCGCTGGGCGACAAGCCCTACGGTGAATTTAATATCGGGCTGGGCAATCTCTTCCGCTGCCTGCGTATCGAATACGTCAGGCGCATCACCTACCGCCACAACCCCACCATCATGCACAAGCAGCAATCCAACGACGGCTCGCTGTTTTTCACCGGCAGCTTCGCGTTTTAGTGGTTAGTGGCTAACTTCTAACAGACATTCCTTCTTATAGAATGCGATACCGTACTTGAGGATTTGCCGGTAGCCGTCGGCGATGAACTCGTCGGCATAGCGGCGGGTCTCGATTTGTTTGAGCGCTTCGGTGCACTTGGCTTCCAGCGTGTCGAAAGAGTTGGCTATCTTTGTTTCAATGATGATCACGGGCAACTGGCGGGTTCGCGGACACAGGAAGATGTCGCTGCGCCCACTGCCCGTTTCGCGATTCGATTTTACATCGTAGTGAGAAGTCGAAACCAGCAGGGCGGTCAGGAAACCGTGGTAGAAGCTCTCGGCAGCATCAAAATAACTGATAGATTTCATCAGCGCTTCGGAGAGTGTCTGTTGCACGCCGACAATATCGCCCGCTACAAGCGCCGTGACCAGCGCTTGGGTGTAGTTATTGGTTTTAACAGCGCGTTCAAACCAGGCGCGGATCTGATCTTGATAGATTGTCGACACCTCAATATTGGGGATGGCAAGAACGAAATGCCGTCGACTATTGATAAATATTTCACCGACTTTCTTCAGGTAGCCGGTGAAAAACAGGAAATTCCACAGATTGTCGACCTTGTCGTAGGCATCTGAGTAGGTGATATTCTCATTTATCATTTTCTCAATTGTCCCGCCCGCCATCAGTGTTTCAAGGTCATTCTGCACATTTTCATCAACGACCTTCTCTACCAGCTCGCGAATAATCATATTTCCACTCGTATTTATCCAGTATGGTTCAGGGTAGGAGTCGATGTAGGCATTCAGATCGCTCACACGATTGATTACGCTCCACGGGTTGTAGACTTCCGTCTGTCCAAAGAGGTAACCGTCGTACCACTCCCTGATCTCTTCCCTTTTCGACATCAGACCGTAGTAGGCCAGCATCTCATCTACTTCCGCCTGCGTGAAACCGAAATGTTCGGCATACCTGCTGCTTATTATCGACACCATCGCCGGATTGTTCAACCCGGTGAAGATGCTTTCTTTGGAAATGCGCAGACAGCCGGTCATCACCGCAAATTCCAGGTACGGATTGTCTTTCAGCGCCGCCTCAAAGACCGAGCGGATAAAGCCGGTCATTTCAATATAGTAGCCGTTCGACCAGGCGCTTTCGAGCGGCACATCGTATTCGTCGATCAGGATGACGGTTTTCTTTTGGCAATATTTATACAGGTAGCCCGTCAGCAAACGGATCGCTATTTGAAAATCTTCCTGCGATGCAGACTTGTCCAGTATTTGCCGGAATTGAACCGCTTCGCCATCGTCCAGTAGGCCTTGTTTCAGCAGATAAGCATGTCGACTGTATTCGTCGTAGATGTATCCCCGCAATGCCGAATACGACATCTCCCAGGTCGGTTGTTTGGCGCCCTTGAGCGACATCATGATGACCGGATACTGGCCGAAATGCTGCATGTAGCCTTCCCCTGCCTGCGTGATCTTCAGTCCGTCGAACAGGTGGCGCTTGCTCTTGTTGTCGTATTCCAGTCGGGTATTGTCCTCGAAAAACGACTTGAGCATAAACATATTGAGTGTCTTGCCGAATCGGCGGGGACGCGTAATGAGCGTTACTGTCGCTTTGCTGTCAAGCAGATCCTTGACCAATAGCGTCTTATCAACATAATAACAACCTTTCTCAATGCGACTGTCGAAGATGCTGTTGCCTATTCCTATTGCTTTCTTTTCCATGGCTGAGCCGATATTGAATGTTTCAGGTAACAAAGATAATCGAAAGAGTTGAAAATTGAAAATTAGTGGTTAGTGGCTAACTTCTAACTTTCAACTGATCCCTGAACGTGCTCGCCAGATCATCGATTTCGTCTTTTGATTTGTCGAGCAGCAGTTTGCCTTCGTGGATGATCAGGATGCGGGTGCAGACCGATTGTACTTCCGACAACACATGCGACGACAGCAGGATGGCCTTGTCGTTGCGCAGGCGTAAGAGCAACGCGTTTAATTCGTCTACCTGCTGGGGATCCAGTCCGGTGACCGGCTCATCCAGCAGCAGCAATTCCGGATCATGCACCAGCGCCTGCGCCAGGCCGACCCGTTGTCGGTAGCCTTTCGACAACTGCCCGATTTTCCGGCAGGCTTCGGAGCGCAGCCCTGTATTCGTCAATGCCGCTCCTACCGCTTTCTTTTTATTGCTGATTCGGTAGATACCGGCCACATATTCCAGGTATTCGGCGACCGTCATGCCGTCGTACAACGGGTTGTTTTCGGGGAGGTAGCCGATAAGGCTTTTGGTTTCCAACGGGTGATTCCGGATGTCGAGGCCTCCGACGGTCACGGTGCCGCTGTCGGCTGTCAGACATCCGGCGATGATTTTCATGGTCGTCGTCTTGCCGGCTCCATTCAATCCGAGGAAGCCGACAATCTCTCCCTTGTCGATGCCGAAAGTAAGGCCGTCGAGCGCTCGCCTGCCGCCGTATTTTTTCTCCAACTGATTAATCCGAAGCATCCTTTGCGTATAATTATTACCTATTATCATACAAAGGTAATTGAATTTCCATTATTTTTGCTTACATTTGCGGATAATAACGTAAACATCATGATTTCATCCGTTAATGTACGTTCGATTATGCCGGAAGGTATCCTCATTTCGGTGTACGAAAAGGATTATTATGTATCTTTTGACAGACTTCCCTGGTTTAGAGATGCAAAGATTTCGGACGTCATCAATGTCTCCATGTTGGGAGAAGACGCCATTCGATGGGATGCGCTGGATATCGATCTCGAAATTGACAGCCTGAAATTTCCGGAACGTTACCCCTACGTCATGAAGAGAACTTTAGACGAAATTGTATGAATCAAGAAAAACTGATTATATGAACTTCACGCAATTGGCATTGCCGATCTTTGAAGCATCCGTCCGGGACTATCACCGGTGGGATGATGTAAACAAGCCGGTTCAAAACCCTTATCCGGTAAAATCCATCGAATATTACCTCTATCTGAAAAATTGGATCGATACGGTGCAATGGCACCTGGAAGACATCATCCGCGACCCGCTGATCGATGCCGCCGAAGCTTTGCGCATCAAGCGGTGGATCGACCGTTCCAACCAGGATCGTACCGACCTGGTAGAACTGATCGACAGCTATTTTCTCGACCAATATAAAAACACGGCTGTGGCAACGGACGCGACCCTCAATACGGAAAGTCCGGCATGGGCCATCGACCGGCTGTCGATCCTCGTCCTGAAGATCTACCACATGCAACTGGAAGCCGACCGGACGGACGCCGATCCGGTTCACCGTGATGCCTGCCGGAAAAAACTGACAGTGCTGACAGAACAGCGCGCCGACCTGTCGACAGCCATCGATCAGTTGCTGGAAGCCATTGCGTCGGGAAAGAAATACATGAAAGTGTATAAACAAATGAAGATGTATAACGACCCTGCCCTCAATCCTGTCCTTTACGGGAAACGATAACCATGTCCCGTATCCTTGTCATGCGATTCTCCGCCCTCGGCGATGTGGCGCTGTCGATTCCGGCGCTTTATCCGATTGCCGTCGAACACCCCGATGACGAGTTTCTGGTGTTGAGCAAAAACGTTTTTGCGCCGCTTTTTGAGGTCAGTCCGGCCAACGTGCGCGTCATTCCGGTGTTCACACGGCAACAACACAAAGGGATTCGCGGGTTGTGGCGGTTGGTACGGGAATTGACTTCCCTCCGGATTGACTGCGTGGCCGATCTGCACCGTTCGCTCAGGTCGCGCGCTATCACACTGTATTTTCGACTGAAAGGGGTTAAAACGGCGTGTATAGACAAAGGAAAATCAGAAAAGCAGGCGCTGACGCGCGAGCGTCACAAGCGGCTGGTGCCCTTGAAACCGTCATTTGAACGCTACCGCGATGTCTTCAACAAACTCGGCTATACTTCCCACACCGCATTTGGCACCTTGTATGATTTCGGAGAACGGGATTTCGGCAGGATTCTGCCATTTACAGGACCAAAAACCGGACGGTGGATCGGAATCGCGCCATTCGCACGGCATGCAGGAAAGACCTATCCGCCCGAACTGACGGAACGGGTGATCGCCTTGCTGTCCGCACAACCGGACATCACGATCTTCCTGTTTGGAGGCGCCGACGAAACCGACCTCCCACAACAATGGCAACAGCAATTCCCCCAAGTCATTTCCGTCGCAGGACGATTCCCGTTGCAGACGGAATTGCTGCTGATGAGCTACCTCGATGTACTGCTCACGATGGATTCCGGCAATATGCACCTGGCATCGCTGGTCGGCATCCGGGCTGTGTCGGTATGGGGAGCAACACACCCTTTCGCGGGCTTCTGCGGCTATGGTCAACAGCCGGAAGACTGCATCCAACTGGATTTGCCCTGTCGTCCATGCTCGGTGTTCGGCAAAAAACCCTGCCGCCTCAAATCAGGAAAATACGGATGTTTGCGGGGGATTGAGCCGGAGAGGATAGCGTTAGAAGTTAGTGGTTAGTGGTTAGTGGTTAGTGGTTAGTGGTTAGAAGATTCGTAATTCATAGTTATGAAACAAAAATATTATGTGGTGTGGAAAGGGTTGGAGACCGGGGTTTTCGATTCGTGGGAAAAGTGCCGACAACAGGTCGAAGGATTTGAAGGGGCGCTATATAAATCTTTTGCGTCTGCGGAAGCCGCACGCGAAGCATATCACAACCACCCTGACGAATACCTCATCGGGAAAAAGCAGCCACGCCGGACTGTGCCGCAAAGCGCCGGGTTTCTCCCCGACAGTTGGGCGGTAGATGCCGCCTGCTCCGGCAATCCGGGCGCGATGGAATACCGAGGCGTATCGCTACGCGAAGGGAAAGAACTGTTCCGTAGCAAGTTATACCCAAAAGGAACGAATAATATCGGCGAATTTCTGGCGATCGTGCATGGTTTGGCCATGCTGCAACAACAAAAGCGGACGATTCCGGTGTATTCCGACAGCGTCAATGCCATCAGTTGGGTGAAAAACAAGCATTGTAAAACACGACTGGAACGCTGCGCGGCAACGGAAGCGCTCTTTCAAGTAATCGAACGCGCCGAACAGTGGCTGCAGACGCATGAATACCCCAATCCGGTGTTGAAATGGGAAACGGAATTGTGGGGAGAGATCCCGGCAGACTTCGGACGGAAATAGCGCAAACTGTGCGGTTTACAGAAACTTGTCGAGCATGGGCTGCAGTCGTTCCCATACATTTTCAACAGTGAGCAGGTCGTATTTTTCCTGAGGCGTCATGCGTTTCAGCATTTTGGCGTCCGCCAGTTCTCCCGGGGCGATGCCCTGAAACCGTTCGCCGGGATTCGGCAGCCATTTGGACATATCGACATCGGGCGGGTAGATGGCAAACGAAGGAATATCGAGCGCCTGCGCAATGTGCCGGATTCCCCCTTCGATGCCGAAAAAGAAGTTCGACAGCGCCGCCATACAAGCCAATTCACGCAAATTTTTCGCATCGATATCGGAAAAGACACGCGGATGGTTTTGCAGGGCATCATGAAACTGCTTCACCAGACTGCGTTCTTTTTTGTCGCCGTAATTGAGGATGATTTGCGCCTCCGGATGATGGTTCAACAGCCGTTCTACGGTGGCTTTCATGCGTTCCGTATTCCACATCTTGTGCGTCAAGCGGGTAGCGACGACACAAATGACGATCGGTTTCCCAAAATCCACTCCTTTGGATCTCATGTAGCGGGCAAACGAATCGCGTTCATCGGCAAGGGTATAGACCTTGAAAAAACGCTCATAGTGTACCTGGACGAACTTCTCCAGCGGCTGGAGGAGCATCAGCATCCGGGTGACTACGTCGCCTTGCTTCTCGTTGGCAACCCGATAGTTGTGAATCAGCGGATTGTAGCATTTTTTCGATCCCAGGCGGTAGGGCGTTCCCAACGAAAAGAAACTGAACCAAAGGGTCTTGAGTGTAGAGCGCGTGTCTACTATCAGGTCATATTGCCCGACATTCATGATCCGATGTACCTTTTTGAGGTAACGGACAGAATCGGACATGTCACGTCGGCTGAAAGTGACAAGGTGGTCGATATCGGGATGGTGGTCGAACAAAGGCGCGATCTCTTCATTCAGGACATAGTCGACGGTCGCTTCGGGAAATGTCCGCTTGAGTGACGAACAAATCGCCGCCGAAACGACAGCGTCGCCGATCCTCCGAAACCGGATAACAAGTATTTTATGAATCTTTTTCATACTTCAATATTTTTTTTTAAGGTCGCATGGAACTCGCATATCATTATTGTCATCAACTTGGATGTTTGAAAATCATGCGCGCTTCATACAGCGAAAAGATATGGTTGGGTTACGACGCAAAGATAACACTAGTTTCCGAATTATTACCCAATATTCGGGAAAAGGTAAAAAATACTTTTGCGACAACCTCAATCGGTTCAACTATTTCTTGAATAGCGAAAGCAAATATGCAGTCGCGATATTCAATCCGAGGGTTTTCCAACCGATCATGCGTGTTTCGGACGAGACAGGAAAATGATTTTTTCGGTGCAGATACAGCAGGTCGCGATAGGCTTTCAACCTCATCAATGGTTTGTGGCGAGGGCTGTTATTGACCGAAGCAGGCAATTCCTTTTCCCATTTTCGATGAAAGAGATAGGCTGCTTCCAGCCAGCGGGCATCCAGACTGCCGGTGGAAAAATGCTCGATAAGGATGTCGGTAACACCCTGGATGGCATACCCTTGTTGCCTGACCTGCATGGAAATATCCATGTCATAAAAATGAAAATGACGGAACCGTCCGGCATCAAACGACACGTGTTCGAAAAGCGACTTCCGCATGCAAAACCAGAATCCGTCGACGCAAGCCAGTTCCACAGGCCGTTCTGAAGAACGGTAATGCCTCGCAGGCCGGTTCTTGTCGGGAAACGACTGTATCAGGCATTTGAAATGCGGTTTCGCCTTTGCCCACAACGAAGGCACGAAAAGCAGGCAATACGCGCCCGCCAGGCCGATCATTCCCGTTTGCGAATCGGAGAAATGAGCGATCACATGGTTGCCCCAATCGTCGGAATGATAGCGGATGTCTTCGTGCATAAAGCAGAGAATCTCCTGCGTGGCTTGCCTTACGCCTTCATTGTAAGCCGAAAAGATAGAATGCCGGTTGTCGGAATTGTCTATCACTATCAATTCGTAAGGCACACCGATGGTTGCTCGGATATTGGCCTGCAATTCGTCCGCAATGTTTCCCTGCTTCGAGCAGATTATTATCGAAATCATCTTGAAATTGAAAGTCACTCGATCCCGTAAAGCGCTTTGAGATCGTCGGTAGCGATGGCTTTCAGTTGGTCTTTCCTTTCGCGCGGAAAATAGAGGTAGTGCTTCATGAAGAAATACTTACCTACCACATTGTCGATGTTTTCTTTGATGAAAGCGATGATATTGTCGGTATTTTGAACGATCAACGCTGTGCGTTCTGCTTGGTAGGCAGCCTCCTCTTCCGGGGTCACTTTCATCGAATCGGCTTTCGCCATATACGCGTTGTCGATCGCCATGAGTTGCCGCATATTCTGCCGGTTTTGCGTGACTCTGGCTTGTAGTATCTCGTTGAGCGGGGTGCCGCCGACCAGCGCGGTGTCACCATCGATATTGATCGTAATGTCACCCTTTTCCAGGACGACCAAAAACGATTCGGCGCCTGTCTCCGGCAACAGGACGTTACGGACTTCCGGCGCTTTCACACTGCCTTTCCAGGCGAAAGCGCTTTTCTGAATTTTCAGGGTATCGTTGATGAGGGCATTTCCATCAACCGATTTCCTGAAGATGATGTTTTTACCGTTCAACATCCGGTTGCTGACTGTACCTTCGATCTTAAAATGTTGTTTTTTCTCCGAACATGCCGTCAATACCAGCAGGAACGAAATGCAGCATACTAAATTTTTCATACGTCAATAATACTTATTTTCCTAATTCCTAATTCCTAATTCCTAATTCCTAATTATCCACCCTCCAGGTTTCTCCCGCTTTCAGAAAATCCATCAGCGAACGGAACGGTTTTCTCTGTCGGACCTCGGCGATTTGCCTGTCCACCTCTTCGTCATAGACAGGTGCGGCCACATCGCGGATCACACCCAGTGCAACCGGCAAGTCCGAGCCGTCCATCAGCGCCAGTTTCAGGTGGAGGCTGGGGTCTTCCTCGTGCGTATCATGTACCAGCACATCGTCGAGCGAATACAGGCCGTCGTTGAGGTTCACCGCTTTCAGATTGAAGCCGTCGCGGACGATGCCTTTGTCATTGTCGGCGCCGAACAGCATCTTCTCGCCGTGCCGCAGGAAGATGGTCCTGTCGGAACGGAACTCCTTTTTGACGATGTTGTCGTAGATTCCATCGTTGAAAATAACGCAATTGAGCAGCACTTCGACGACGGAAGTGCCTTTGTGTTTGGCTGCTTGCAGCATGATTTCCGGGGAATTTTTCATATCCACGTCGATGGTACGGGCAAAAAAACGTCCGCGTGCGCCGATGGTCAGTTCGGCAGGGCGGAAAGGATCTTCCACCGTCCCGTAGGGCGAGGATTTTGACACGAATCCCCTGTCGGAAGTCGGCGAATACTGTCCTTTGGTCAATCCGTAGATCTTGTTGTTCATCAAGATGATATTGATGTCGACATTGCGGCGCAGCGCATGGATAAAATGGTTCCCGCCGATGGCCAGGCAATCGCCGTCGCCGGTAGCGAGCCAGACGGAGAGGTCGGGGTTGGCGGTCTTCACGCCGGTGGCGATGGCCGCACCACGCCCGTGAATGGTATGAAACCCGTAAGTATTCATGTAATAGGGCAGTCGCGATGAGCACCCGATGCCGGAGATGACGGCGATGTTGTGCGGTGGTATTCCCAGCAGCGCCATGGCTTTATGCAGGTTGCTGAGAATGCCGTGGTCGCCGCAGCCGGGGCACCAGCGTACCAGTTGCGCACTTTTATATGCTTTTGCTTCGTAATTGTTGTTTTGTACGGTATCCATTGTTTATTCCTCCAGTAATTTAGAAATTTCTTCCACCAGTCGTCTGACGATGAATGGCTGTCCTTTCACGCGATTGAATTGATAAGGATTGAATCCATGAATCTTCGAGCGAAGGAAGTTGGCGAATTGTCCTTTGTTCTGTTCGATGACGATGGCTTTCTTGTATCTCAATATCAGCGACTCCGCATTTTCGGGCAAGGGATTGATGAATCGGAAATGAGCAAGCGCCAGTTTCTTGCCTTGTTGTCGGATGATTTCAACCGCCTCGCAGAGATGGCCGTAGGTGCCGCCCCAGCCGATGACGAGCAGGTCGGCGTCTTCGTCGCCTTCTATCTCCTGTTTGGGGATAAATTCAGCGATTTTGTCGATCTTGGCTTGCCGCGCTTCCACCATTTGTCCGTGGTTGATGGGGTCGGTAGAGATGATGCTCGTGCTGAAGTCTTTTTCCAGTCCGCCGATGCGGTGGGTGAAGCCTTCCGTGCCGGGGATTGCCCAATAACGGACATGGGTTTCCGGATCGCGCTGGTAGGGCGTCCATCCCGGCTGCAAGTCGGGCGTGACATAATTCGGTTTGATGGCGGGGTAGTCGTCCAGATCCGGCAACAGCCAGGCGGAAGAGCCGTTGGCGATGTAGCCGTCGGTAAGCAGGATGACCGGCGTCATGTGTTCGAGGGCGATTTTGGAAGCCCAATACGCGGCATCGAAGCAGTCGATTGGGGAAATGGCGGAGATGACGACCGCCGGACTTTCACCGTTGCGACCATAGAGCGCCTGCATCAGGTCGGTCTGTTCGCTCTTGGTGGGCATGCCGGTAGAGGGACCGGAACGCTGCACGTCGATCACCACCAGCGGGATTTCGGCGATGACAGCCAAGCCGATGGCTTCGCTTTTCAGTGCCAAGCCGGGTCCGGAAGTAGAGGTAGCGCCGAGGCATCCGGCAAACGAAGCGCCGATGGCCGAGCAGACGCCGGCGATTTCGTCTTCCGCTTGGATCACTTTGACGCCCAAGTCTTTGCGAAGCGCCAACTCTTGCATGATGTCCGTAGCAGGGGTGATGGGATAGCTGCCCAGAAACAGCTGCAAACCGGCTTTTTCGGCAGCGGCGATCAAACCGTAGGCGGTTGCCTTGTTGCCGTTGATGTCCATGTAAAGGCCTTTTTTCAGCGATACCGGATCGATGCGGTAAGTGGAAACGCCCGCATGGATGTTGCTGCCGTAATCAAACCCTGCGTTCAACACCAACAGGTTGGCTTTCAGCACGTCGGGCTTTTTCTTGAATTTGTCTTTCAACATGTGCTCTGCCGTTTCGAGCGGTTTATTAAACAGCCAGCACACCAGTCCGAGCGCGAAAATATTCCGGCTGCGGAGGGCTTGCTTGTTGTCGGTCACCTCATTTTCGAGGCAATGCTTGCACAGCGTGGTGATCGGGGGCGCAACCACCTGGACATAATCGAGGTGTAATTCCTCGAATGGGTTGTCGGTAGCAAAATTCGCCTTCTCCAGGTCGCTTTGCTGAAACGAATCGGCGTCGATGATGACGACCGAGCCATGCTGCAAGAATCCGGCATTGACTTTCAGTGCAGCGGGGTTCATGGCGATCAATACATCTGCCTGGTCGCCGGGGGTATATACTTTTTTGGATCCGATCCGCATCTGGAATCCGGAGACGCCGCTGAGGGTGCCGTGGGGTGCGCGGATTTCCGCCGGATAGTCGGGAAAGGTGATGATTTCGTTGCCGAATGCCGCCGAAAGGTTGGAAAAGATGGTCCCGGCCAGTTGCATCCCATCGCCGGAGTCGCCCGAAAACCGGATGACTACCTGTTCTAATTCCTTTACTTCTATGCTTTTCGCCATATTTAGTTGAAAGTTGTAAGTTGAAAATTTCACGGATAACCGCTATCTTTGCCTCCGTCATTGCGAGCGTGACCCGCAGTGACGCGGTGTTTTCATCTTTCAATTTTCAACTAATCATGGATCGACTGTTTTTGATCGGCTACATGGGATCGGGTAAGAGTACCATCGGGAAGCAACTGGCCAAGGATTTGCAGATGCAATTCGTTGATACGGATACGTATATCGAAAACCGTTTCCTGAAATCCATCTCCCAATTGTTCAAAGAAAAGGGGGAATCGCGATTCAGAGAAATCGAACACAATGCCTTGCTGGAAATTGCCGGATTTGACAATACTGTCGTCTCAACCGGCGGCGGCTTGCCTTGCTTTTTCGACAACATGCAGCGAATGAACGACAACGGCACTACCGTCTACCTGAAGACGCCCGAAAAGGTCTTACTCGAACGCTTGTGGGTCAATAAATACAACCGGCCGCTGCTCTACAATAAAACCAAAGCCGAAATCGCAACCTTCATCTCCGAAAATCTTCCGATCAGGGAATCGTTTTACCTGCAGGCGCACCTTGTTTTTGATACCGGCAGGTTCCCGGAAAATGCGCCGATCAACAAGCTGGCGGAGGAAATAAGGAAGGAGCTAGTGGTTAGTGGTTAGTGGTTACTTCCTCATTCACTCGCCGTCAGCGCTGAATATGCGGCTTGCGGATTACCAAAAAAAAAGCGCCCCACGTTGGGGGCGCTTTTTTTTGATTGTATAAGAGCGTTTGTTATTTCACAATCACTTTTTCTACATTGCCACCGTTCTTGACGATCACTACACCACGCGGAGCGGCAATTACTTGCTCGGTTCCGTCGGCTACGACCGTATTGAACTTGCGACCATCGATTGTGTAGAGTTCTACTACGCCGGCAGCATTCACTACCTTCACAGCGCCGTCGATTCCATACACTTTCGTTGCACCGTCGGTGACTTCTTCTACATCGGTGTAGTTACCATTGGCATCGACACCACCCAACTGGAACATCATGGCTGTTTCGAGCACCTTGGTAGGATCTTTCAGATCAGCTTTCGAGAATACCAGACGGTCGTTGATTTGCGACAGATAGTAGTATTCGGTCGAAGCCGGATTCTTGTAGTCTACGCGGCTTACTACCCAGAAATAGAACTTCTCTTTATCGCCTACGCCTTGCATCGATACCGGTACGTGACGCAATCCGAAAGTCTGATCGTATTTAGCATCGGCCGTGATCGGGGCGTTGGCTGCTGCATTGGCAAGCTTCGTTCCGAAGTAAGCATAAGGCTTGTCTTCCGACCAGCAGAAGTTAGGATCTGCCATATTGGGAACTGCACTGGTCAGGTATTTGCCGTCGGCATTCTTAATCCGGTAATACCAGATGGGTTTCGGGTTGTACGAACCAATGGTCGTATATCCTTCAAATTCAAATGTCAATTCAGCTGCACCTGCCTGGCTGAATACTTTCAGCAAGCCGTAGTTGACAGGAGTAGCGCCGCTAGCCGTCACGTACATCGTTCCGGGTTTGTCGTTGCTTGCGCCTGTGAGCCAGCCTTTGGTACTCTTGTCTGCACCTTCGTTCTTAACTCCCCACAGTTCTACCCAGTCGTAGTCAGCGCCGTCATTGTCGCCGAAGAACCAGGTGGTAGCTTGCAGTTTGTTGTCATCGCGGTAGTCAATGGTCAGGATGTCGTCATCCGACAATTGGCGAGCGTCGATGGTTCTGGAGTCGGCATTGATCTTCAAGACATTGGCATGTAACATCGTTGAGGAGTAGTAGCCGGTATCCAGCGTCTGGATATAGACTTGGTGGAATCCCTGGTCGCGGTATTTCGGAGCCAGTACACGGTTACCATTTTCATCCAAACGGTACGGGAAGCAGAATTTCAATCCCGGCAATGCGTTCGGATAGAGGTCGTATTTCGACAATGTATCCAATTCCAGATCGGTCAATTCGCGGAAGCGTACGTCGGTCGGCTGTTTGGTAGCCGGGTCGTTCACTACTTCGAGGTAATAAGCTTTTCCGTCGATATAACGTGCGATATTGTAATAAGGAATGCTGTGGTGTTCCGAGATCGGACGTGTCCAGCTCTTGATAATATCGAGGTATTCGGCGGTACCGCCTTCTTCCAGTTTCTTGGCGATGGTTTCCGTCGTCTTCGGATCGTTATCGCTGATAGCTTCTACGCCGTCCCAGATATAGCGGTCGTTGTAGAGCGCTTCGATGATACCGAACTGTTGCAACATCAACGTTTCGTCGCAGAAACGATAGTAATGGTCGGTGCAAACTTTCCAAGCATTGGCATCGTCCGGATCATCGCATACGGCATCGTAAGGAGCTTCGTCGATGCAATTGACGGTAATTTGTCTAACCACATCCGGATTGCTGCGGGTAAAGATTTCGAAGGTGCCCACCTTGTTGGCATTGAAATCGCTGCCTGTAGCCTGTACGAAGTAGAATTCTCCTGTCAGGTCAGCCGGATTCGTGTACGTAGCGCCACGCCATGATTGCAATTCAGAAGTAAAGGTATAAACCGATTCTTTGTTTGCAACCGGATCGATCTGCCAGTGGATACGCGGATTCGTATAGTCAGCGAAAGAGGCATTGCCGCTTTGTCCAGCACTGTTGAGTGCTCCATAATATATTGTAGAGCCGGTGTTGCCTGAGCGTACAAAATTGTGGTAACAGAATGGACCTGCATACGTTCCGTAGCGTGTCAGCTTAAATTCATCGGCGGTAGCCGAGGTGTTTTCTGCCGATTTACCCGGAGCAACGATCAGCTGATAGCTGTTCTTGTTGTAATGGGTAATGCGGTATGCACCCGAAACATCCAATAAGCCAGACGCAGTGTATACACCTAAGTTGGGGTTAGTAACCGGAGCTGCCTGGAATACGCCGCCTGTCGCATAATTATAGATATAGCTGGCAGCCGGCAAGAGGATAAATTCGCCGTAAGGAGCTTCGGTAGAAGTACAACCAAAGATTGCAAACATCTGCAACGGACGTGGGTCTTTGCCTCCGTAAGTGGTACCGGTATTTGCCTTCGTATATTTCGTATTAATAAACTGCAGTTTACCGCCATAGACATCCGGATTGGTAACACCCGAAAGGTTTTGACTTGCAACAGTTGTATTGGTGACCGTCAGATACTGACCTGCTTCATTTTGGATATAGAAGAGTTGAACATCTTTCCTGGTCGTTTGATAAGGATCACCAGAAAATCCTGATCCACCTTGAGAAAATCCTTGATAGAAATTATTCGCGGTCGTATTCGTACGATCTCCAAGACCGGCTTGCAATGATGCACTTGGATTAGCTGCATACAGTGTTTCAGCCAATGTGAATGTCAGTTTTGCTGCGCTTGACAGATTTTCTTTTTCGATCGCATCTGCTGCGATAAAGAAATTGGTTTTTTCGCCCGACAGATAAACTTCGGCAGTAACCGGCAAGCGGTACATGCCGTTGTCGATCAGATAATCGGTAGTTACGAATTCCTGATGGCAAGGCGGTTCACCTACCTGGGTAAAGCGGAAGCGTGTTGCTTTCGTTTTGACATCCGCCGTTACATACAACGGTCCGGTTTGACGGTTGAATTTCGCAAAGCGGATTGCAGCGGGATAGAGATCCGGATCGCCGCCTCCTACATAAGATATATGATAGGTCTGTGAAGCATCTACTGCGCCACCGACAAATCCATAATGATAGGTAGGAACGATGAATTGTATGATGAAATTGCGATAAGCCTTATCACCTACCAAAGGTTGATAGAAACGAATCGGCGTAGCGTTCAATTTATCGGTTGCAGAGAAGAGGAATCCGTACATCAAATCGGGCGACAAGGCCGCAGGATTGATCACACCAAAGGTCAGGTATTTGTTGCCTTTCTTGATGTAATGCCATTTGTAAGGATCGCTGTAGAGTGCATCTGCCGTCAGGTTGTCGATGCTGGCAACGACACCATCAGACAATGTCTGACCGGCGAGCGCCAGGATTGCATCCCGTTCGCCACCGACAGGTTCAACCACGATGTCGCTCTGTTCGGCTTCCACCATCGAAACAATTTCACCGCTGGCGCCGATATTCAACGTCAGGTCGAGCGCTTCCTTGATATTGTACGAACCGGCATTGTACATGTAGTTCGTCAATGAATCCTGATAGTAATAATCCGGATTGCTGGCATCTGTATAGGTGATCGGTTTCACAGTCGCTGTTGAATAAGGACCGTATTCTACCGGCGTTACCTTAAATTCGATACCGTTGGTACATGCATCGCCGAAAGCGGGATAAACATTCGGGAAATAGGGTTTGGCCACTACGTCGCGTTGGTAATAGAAAGCATTTGCAACACCATTGGCCACACCGCTGACGCGCAGGGCTTTCCCTGCATTGTAGTAACCAAGGTTAGTGCCGGATGTTACGGTACCAGGTGTATACAGACCTGACGTCGAGGTTGTGCCGGCATCCCAGATATCCAGGTTTACTTGTGCGTTGGCCCAAGTGCCCGGTACGCCCAGGTAGTTGTTCAACCGCAAGACGAAATAAGGATCCGTAGAACTTTTGCTCTTGATCGTCTTCCATACATCCAGCGGAATAAATTTGTCTGTACCGTCTTTATAGTCTTGCCAAGAGTTGTACATCGGGTCGGTCTTGAAAAGGAACATCGAGGTGTTCGGGATAACACCGTTCACCGTGGTGCCGCTAGGCGTGAATCCGGGGAATGCCGGCGCCCATTTCCAATAATACTTACCATGTACCCAGTTCGGGAAACTGTTGTGATCGAAACGGGTTTTATTACCCCTACCATTTGAGTTGGCAACAGCCAACAACATATCAGCACCTCCGGACAACATAGTATAAACTTCGGGTGCACTAGTCGCACTGGTGATGTAAGGATTATCTCCCCAATACTTCAAGGTGTCGCCTACTTCGTTGACAAAGCGGTAACCGAGCACCTCGTTGGAGGCGTCTTTCACCGTAATGGCTTCCCAGTGAGCAGACAAAATCACGGAGTCAAGCCCATGGACCGAATAGTCGGCTGCATTGGTGGCGACAGATTCTTTCTTGATCAACACCAATTTTTTATACCAACCGATGTTGGCTCCAGATTGAAGATTATTTTTAATCGACACGACAGCCAGTACATGACCTGCCTGTACGCCGGTTTGTCCTTTGGCTTCGATCCAGAAATAACGGCCTGTGCCCGGCAATGCATTGTGATTGTTCCAGTCCTGAGGCATAAAATGCAGATTGGCATAAGTCGGCGCCGGATTGGCAAGCGACGGAACCAGACAATAGTCGTTCGGTCCGTAATGATCGGCATATTGGCCGTCGATACGGGTACCTACCTTATAGCAGAATCCCTGATAGACACCATCATCAGAACTGGTAGTCACCGGTTTGTTGTACAACAGACACCTGTTTTGGGAATTTTGTCCCGTTTCGTAGGGCATATTATTGCCTGTTCCTACATTGGCACCACTTTTTGCCATTGTCATGTCAAAAACGTATGCATCCAGCGGATAGAGGCTCATTTGTCCTTCGTCGTCGATCCAGATTGCCCAGGTTTGAGTGCCGATAGATCTTTCGGTTTCTGTCCGTTCGATTCCGCTGACCGGAGTTGGGCTGACAAGCTGATCCAAATTTCTCAGGTCAGGCGTAAGCAGCGAGGACGTTCTATAGCCATCGGATACGCTAGGATCCATATTTTCGAAATATTGACCATAGGTACGCAATTCGAGCTTATCGGAATAAGGTGATTTGATTGCGCTGGAATTGTCGTACACCCAGTTTTCTTTCTTTACGGAAAGGTATTTGCATGCATCATCTGCAGCGCGGATAGTAAACAACGGCAATACCCAGTCGGAACCATTATAATAGAGGCCGGTTGTAGTACTTCCACCCGGTCCGCCAAGCCAATCACCGACGATGTCTGAATTGCCCCATACAGCATGATTGCCTGACAGGAAACTGGGGATTTCGCTCACAGCTGTTACGCGGAACACGTCGTAGCTAACTGCATTACTTGGGTTATTACCAGCAGCAGCGTAATCTTTTGCACTCAGTGTAGTGCCATCGATATTGAATTTGACGAAATCGGTATTCTTGAAATCATTCGGGGTTGCCCAACGACCTCCGTAAGCGAAGAATTTCGCCCACAGACGAGAATAACGTCCGACATTAGCGCCCGTGTTGCTATCAAAAATTTGTTTGACATCCATAAACTGCAATGCCCCTGTATTTCTGTCAACTACAACATAAACACGGTCTAACGGACCGGCATTGGTACTGGCAGAGGGAAGACAAAGATAACCTCCGGCAGTAGGAGCCACGGCACAAGCTGGAGCATTTGCAAAACCTTGCACGGCGGTTATCGTATTACCGGAATACGCTGTGGGGAAAGCTCCGCACCACCCGACTCCAGGTGGATTGCCGAATTGTATAAATTCAAACGTCTCATACGTGAATCCGCCGTAGGTCAGCTTCAAGTAGTCATCCGATTTCCTGGACTTGATCTTGTAGGTAGACCCGCCTACGGGTTCAAACGTAAAATACGAGGCGAAATCTCCCAATGATCCTCCTACGCCGTATTGCGTTTCGTTCTTAAATGGTGCATTCAGAGCCGATACGCGTAACGAACCGTTTAATTCGGAATCGTAAATGCTACCACCACAAGCTATCCAATCAATAGCTGAAGTCCAACCAGAGCCCGAGTACGCAGGATTGTTACTCTCTGTTGGAGATTTGGTATCGATGTAATACCAGGTGGTTTGCGCATTTGCCTGAAAAGCCACCAGCGCCACGAAGGCGGCCAGTAAAGTAAATAGTTTTCTTTTCATAAATACTAAATTAATAATTTAATTAAAATATAATTGTTAAATTCTCATAATTTCTTTTCTCTCACACTGTCCGCCGCGTTTTTCTAACTTTCACGTACGGACATAAAAACCCAATTAAAGCCGCAAATAAACAACTTTTACTGCAGAAAACCAAATATTTTACCACTTTTTTCTGTAAAATACTTGATCCCTACCGCTAAACTGCT
>JAISUK010000011.1 GCA_031272075.1 Dysgonamonadaceae bacterium | reverse complement strand
GTCGTAAGCTTGTTGGTGCTGATTGACATCTGTTCCAAAGCAGTATTGGTGGATAGGTCAATGGAAGAAATCTGATTGGAGTAAATCTGCAGATTAGTCAAGGCAGTAAGTCCGGTCACGTCGATCCCCGTCAGAGAGTTGCTGTACCCCTTAAAAGTAGTAAGCGTTGGAAGCCCGGACAGGTCAAGATTGCCGGTCAGCCCTTTGTTCGTTAATGAAATTTCAGTGATCCTCTTGTCATACATTCCACTGCTCCATGTTATCCCCGTCCAGTTGCTTGGCAAGGTGTTCACATTAGCAGGACCTGTCTTAGTCCAGGCAAGGCTGTTGTTGTCAATCATAGCGTTGATCACAGCGATGTCTTCCGCATGGTAGACCGCCGGCGTGCTGTAATTCAAAGTCATCGTCCCGGAAATCTTGGCACTGCTGAGCGCAGTCCCCGTATACCCCGTCTCCGCCGTGAAGGTCGTTGACCCGATCGAAGTGTTATTGGAAAGCAGCTTCCCGTTCGCTGCGTCATAAGAGACCCCCGAAGAAAACCCCGTAGGGTTGTTCAGCGTAATCGCAGTCTCCATCTTGTCCAGCGTCCCGTTGTAAGTCAAAGTGGCGGAAGGCGTCTGCCCCGTCGCCGAAAAGGTGTTGCACTGATTGCTTTTTTTCAGGTCCAGGTATGTAAGCTTGTTATTGTCCGCGTTTAAATAGGCAAGCGAGAGTTTGGAAACGTCAAGGGCAGTCAGCTGGTTGCTCTCAACGCTCAGGTACCACACCTTCTTGTTGTTGGACAGGTCAAGGGAAGCAAGCTTGTTGTTGCCCACAGCCACCTGCTCCAGATTGGTGTTATTTGAAATGTCAACGGAAGTGATCTTGTTGGCCCAGACGCCGAGGACCACCAGGGCGGTGTTCCCCGCCACGTTCACCCCGGTAAGTTGGTTGTCGTTGACATAAAGGTTCTTCAGCTCGGTGAGCGCGGACACGTTGAGCGTCCCGGTCATCGACTGGTACGGCAGATTGATGTCCGTGATCCGCTTGTCATACTGCCTCGTGCTCCAGGTGGTGCCCCCCGTCCATTGTGAGGTGAGCGAGTTCACGTTGGAGGGTCCCGTCTTCGTCCAAGCAAGCCCGTTGTTGTCGATCATGCTGTTGATCACAGCCACGTCCCCTGAATTGTAGACGGCAGGCACGCTGTACTTCAAAGTCATCGTCCCGGAAATCGAGGCATCCGAGAGCCCCGTCCCGGTGAACCCTGTCTGCACGGTGAACGCCGTCGATGAGGGAGAATTGGTGGCGGTGACAAGCTGTGTGCCGTTGTAAGTGACCGCGCTGTTAAGCCCCGTGGGGTTGTTCAGCGTGATCGTTCCTTTCATGTTATCCGACGAAGAATCGTATGTCAAAGTCACGGTAGGCGTCTGTCCCGTCGCCGAGAAGGTGCCCAGCAGTGTGCTCTTTTTCAGGTCGAGGTAGGTCAGCTTGTTATTGTCCGCGTTGAAATTGCCCAGTGAGAGATTGGAAACGTCAAGGGCAGTCAACTGGTTGCTCTCAACGCCCAGATACCACACTTTCTTGTTTTTGGACAGGTCCAGGGAAGTGAGCTTGTTGTTGCCCACAGCCACCTGTTGCAACTCGGTGTTGTTTGAAATGTCGAGGGAAGTGATCTTGTTGGCCCAGACGCCGAGGATCACCAGGGCGGTGTTCCCCGTCACGTTCACCCCTGTAAGCTGGTTGTCGTTGGCATATATGGTCGTCAGCCCGGTGAGCGCGGACACGTTCAGTGTGCCGGTCAGCGACTGGTAGGCAAGATTCAGTTCCGTGATCCGCTTCCCGGTAGAAGCCGAAGACCAGGTGACTCCCGTCCAGTCGGAAGGCACAGAAGACCCGCTGGTAGATGCCGTAGTCCACGAAAGTCCGTTGTTGGAAATGATGGCATTGATGACAGCGATATCGCCCGTGTTGTAGGTTTGGGCTTGGGCGGTGAAGGCGGTCAAAACCGCAATTGTCTGAACTACCATTGTCAGAACTATGATATTTCGACTACGCTCAATACAGGTTTTCGCAAGATTAAATTGATTGATGTGATTTTTTATGCCTTTAATCATATTAATCACAGCAATCATTTTAGAATCACAGTTCAGACAGTCATCACAGTTCAGATGACTACCCGTTGTTAACGGGGGGGTGGTAAATACCTCATTATCAACGCTATCGTAAGCGTTGTTGCGCAGCATCGTGCTGCATGTCGCCTCCGGCATCATGCCGCGGAGGGCAAATTCTTTGAAAGCATTTGTTTTCATACTGACACAAATTAAGTTAATCATTTATATTTTGTTGAAAGTTGAAAGTTGCTCGTCATTCCGCGCTTGACACGGAACCCCCTGAAATAACGTTTTCAATAGGGGTTTGCGGCGCCTGTCCCGCCACAGCGGTGTCGGTTTTGTCTATTCAACTTTCAACTGCAAAATTATTTGGGGTTTTTGAAACGTGCAAATCCAGATCTTGCCGATTTTCGCATTTTTTGCAACTTGGCGACCGGAAAGGCTTCAAAATTTGCAAAAAATGCAAAAAGTCTTCGGCGAGGGGTCGATTTTTTGCAATTTTTGCAACTCAGGGTCGTCTGATTATTGATTTTCGCAAAAAAGCGGCAGTTAAAGTTTGTTAAACCGGAGTTTTTGTTAAAAAAATGGGATACAGTGGTTGATTATTGCACGGTCGAGAATAATGATTAAATTTGCAACAAAATAGAAAAACGACCGATGTTTCAAATCGAAGTCAGGGATGTTTATAAATCCTTCAAAGAAGTGCAGGCTGTGTGCGGTATCTCACTGACTATTTCCCGCGGAAAATTTGTCGCCTTGCTTGGGCCCAACGGCGCAGGGAAGACCACCCTCGTTGAAATGATGGAAGGCTTGCAGAAGCCCGATCGCGGAACAATATTCATTCAGGGAAAAACATGGCAAAAACATGAACGATCGCTCCGTAAAATCATCGGTTTATCGTTGCAGGAAACCCGTTTCCACGAAAAACTGACCGTACAGGAAACATTGCGCCTGTTTGCTTCTTTTTACGAACTGGAGGATGATCGTGTCAATGAAATGATGACGCTAACCGGACTGGAAAACAAACAAAAAGCCTTGACCGGCACGCTTTCCGGCGGACAACGTCAACGGCTGGCATTGGCGGTCGCTCTGCTGAATCATCCGGAAATCCTGTTCCTGGACGAACCGACCACCGGGCTCGATCCCCATTCACGCCTCGACCTATGGAACATCCTGAAGAAACTGAAAGACCGCGGTGAAACCACCCTGATATTGACTACGCACTACATGGAAGAAGCCGAATCGCTGTGCGACTACATCATCATTGTGGATGAAGGCAAAATTTTACGCGAAGGACGCTTGGAAGAACTCTTGGATGAACGGTCGCGCAACCTGGATGAACTGTTTATCAATCTGACGGGGAAGAAACTGAATGATGCCGATGAAACGATTCAAAAATAACCAGCTGTTCCAACTGACTTACACCCAATTTCTGGAGACGATTCGCGAACCGGAAGTGTTGTTCTGGGGGATGATATTCCCGGTATTGATCTCCATCGGATTGGGATTTGCTTTTACCCAACAGTCGGAATCGAAATTCCAGGTGATGGTGGCGACACAACAACGGACGGCATTGGATTCCTTACTCTCGGTCTATGCACATCCGAGCCGAATACAAAATAAAGAAGCGCTTTCCTGGAAGGTGAAAGATGAGATACTTGGGAATACGGAATTTAATTTCATCCGGAGCGACTGGCATTCGGCGATTGTCTCCCTGAAAAGGGGAGAAGCGGACGTGATTGTCGGCGATTCCGCCGGGTCGCTTTGTTATCATTTCGATCCGCACAACGCGCAGGCGCAGTTGGTATACTTGAAGCTCTCGGCATTGCTGCAATCGCCTGCCGAAGCGGTTGCAACCACGACAAGAACGGACATTAGTATATTGACCCTGCAAGGGGTGCGTTATATCGATTTCCTGATTCCCGGCTTGATCGCTTTCGGACTGATGAGTTCCATCCTGTGGGGCATCAGTTATACCGTCATCGAACGCCGATCGCAGAAATTGCTCCGCCGCATGGTGGCGACGCCCATGAAAAAAACCAACTTTTTGATCGCCCTGATGTTTGTCCGCATCCTGATGAATTTCGTGGAAGCGCTGATTTTATTTTTCTTCGCCTGGTGGATTTTCGGCACTGCCATCCAGGGAAATCTCGGCGCCCTGCTCGTACTGTTTTTCGCCGGAAATATTGCTTTTACGGGAATTGCGGTATTCATCTCGTGTCACACCTCCAAGACGGAAGTCGGCAGCGGATTGATTAATGCTGTTCAGATGCCGATGATGATTCTTTCGGGCATCTTCTTCAGCTATCACAATTTCCCGGAATGGAGCATCGGATTTATCCGCTTGTTGCCCCTGACGGCCTTGACCGACGGGATGCGAAGCATCTTCAACGAAGGCGGCGGCTGGATGGAGATCATGATTCCTTCGGTGATCCTGTCGGCGCTCGGATTTGTCTGTTTTATCGCCGGATTGCGGCGGTTCAAATGGTATTGAATTAGAAGATCGGTATGTTATACAAAACACGGGGAATTGTCCTTCATTCCATCAGATACAGCGACAGATTCAATATTGTGCATGTGCTCACCGAAAACTTCGGGCGGACAGCGTACCTTGTGCCAAAGTCGGGCAGAAAAAACGCCAAGACCGGCAATGCCTGTTTTCATGCCTTGTCGATTGTAGACATGGAAGTTGAACACCTGCCGCTCCGCGACATCCACCGGATAAAAGAAGTCAAACCCAATGTCGCGTTGGCAAATATCCTTTTCAACCCCGTGAAAAGCGCTATCAGTCTTTTTTTGACTGAACTGGTCGGCAAAGTCGTCAAAGACGTGCAACCCAATCCGCCGTTGTTCGATTATATCTACCATTCCGTCTGCGTATTGGAACTGCTGGAAAAAGGCATCGCCAATTTCCACCTGGTGTTTATGTTCCGGCTGAGCCGCTACCTGGGATTTCTTCCCGACACCTCAGGATACAGCGACGGGGCGTACTTCGACCTGCAGAACGGCGTCTTCACGCAGCACAAGCCGCAGCATCCGTATTTTCTGAATCCGGACGACAGCGTTGCGTTTAATCTGCTGTGGCGGATGAATTACGAAAACATGCACCTCTTCCGACTGTCGCATCAGGAGCGGAATGAGATTGTCCGCAGGATGTTGGAATATTATCGACTGCACCTGGCAGACCTCCCCGAATTGAAATCGCTGGACGTCCTGCAGCAGGTATTTGCGTAGTTCTGGCGAAAAAAAAGCGTCGGATTACAGATGCAGTAGCTCCGCTATCTCTCCCGGCTGCACGTCGCGCGCAACGATGACTCCCTGCGAATCGACCAACACATTGTAAAACCCTTTTTTCAACTGAAATTTCTTATAGATTTCCGAGTTCGTCCCGGAAATATCATGCAATTGACTGAGCGAATCCAGTTTGTCCGCTTTGATTGTCTCCTCAAAAATACTCTCTCGTGCATCGAAAGCAATAGAAACCATCCGCAACTTGCTGTTGTTTATCCTGGAAATTTCATTCGACAGGCAGACATTTGTCCACCGCGATTGGGCATTGTATGCAGCCCAAAACTGAATTAACGTATAACCGTCGTCGTGTAATGAAAAGCCTTGCAAATTGATTTTCGGAGCAAGATAACCCGGTTTAATGCCTTCGGTATACTTTATTTCCTTTGTTCCCAATCCCATGATAAGCATGATGACTACGAAAAAAGAAATAATTTTAAGATACCTCATAGATCGTTGTTTAAATGAATACTTTTACCTGATTTAATTGTTCAGGCTTCTGATTTTCAGAATTTGTGTATAAGGAAATTTGCCTATAATTTATTATTTTGCCTTATAAAATCGGTACAAAGATACGAAAAATTCCTTGATAATGCTTATTTTTGCTTCCGAAAAACATTGTAAGGCCGCTGATCTATGCTGAAGAAAATGCTCTATATCATTGCAGGATGCGCCGTTATCGTCGTTGTGACTGTGTGTTTGTTGCTGAATAAAAACGATGTCGGCGCGATCAGGGATTTCTCGGAAATTAAAGCGGACAGCACCCTCACGGCACTGACCTTATCGGAGTCTGTTTCCTATTTTATCTACAAAGGGAACCCCATGGGTTATGAATATGAACTGATCAAAAATTTTGCGGATGCTTACGGGTTGCAACTGAAGATCAAAACTGCCGACAACGAATCCCATCTGATTGAATTGCTGAACGCCGGCGAAGGCGATGTGATCGCTTACACCATCCCGATGACCAATCAGTTGAAAAAACAACTGATATACTGCGGCCACGAATCGGTCAACGAACAAGTGCTGATTCAGCGATCCGCGCCCAAAGACGCCTTGCTGACCGATGTCACCGACATGATCGGGAAAGAAATATGGGTCGTCAAAGGCAGCAAATACTACCAACGGCTGGCGAACCTCAACCACGAATTGGGCGGCGGCATCATCATCAAAATCATTGAAAAAGACACCGTTCCGGTTGAAGACCTGATAGAGATGGTCTCTACCGGCGCTATCTCCTATACAATCAGCGATAAGGACATCGCACAACTCAACCGAACCTATTTCCACAATATCGACATACGCCTGCAGATAAGCCATCCGCAGCGCTCAGCCTGGGCTGTCGCGAAAGGCGCATCACAACTGGCCGATACACTGAATGCCTGGTTCGGCGACAATGCCCGGTCGCCGCGCTATAAATCCATCCTCAAACGGTATTTTGAAATGAGCAAGATGCCCGGCGACGAACCGGCTCCAATCTTGTCGGCCAATGCCATCTCGGTGTACGATCCCCTCTTCAAGGCGGCAGCGAAAACCCTGGATTGGGATTGGCGGCTATTGGCTTCGATTGCCTACCAGGAATCCAAATTCGATCCCGAATCCAAATCTTGGGCTGGCGCCATCGGACTGATGGGGTTGATGCCCCAGACAGCCGAAGCCAACGAACTCGACACCGCCAACCTGACGGATCCGGAAGGAAATATCAAAGCTGCAGCCAACTATATCCTGAAGCTGAAAAAAATCTTCCCCGATTCGGAAGATCCGGAAAAAAAACTGCGGTTCGTGCTGGCGTCCTACAATGCCGGCCCCGGACATGTGCTGGATGCGCGCGCATTGGCACGCAAGCTGGGCAAAGACCCGGAAACCTGGAAAGGGAATGTGGAAGAATGTATGAAACTCAAAAGCCTGCCGGAATATTACAACGACAGCATTTGTAAATTCGGTTACGCACGGGGCATCGAGACAATCAACTACGTGGAACATGTCATCGAACGCTGGCATTATTACCGGGAAAAGGTGACGGAATGACGATCTGACCGGACGAAGCTTCCGGAAATGAAACAAAATCCGACTCTAAAGGCGTTATTCTTTCCAGAATCTCGGCGTAAACAGAATCAATACCGTAAAAATCTCCAATCGCCCGATAAGCATCAGGAAAGAAAGATACCATTTGACGAATATCGAGAGGTCGGCAAACGAACCCAAAGGACCGTTTGACCCCAATCCGGGGCCGACATTGCTTAAACTGGAGATGGACGCCGCGATGGCCTCTTCAAAAGGAACGCCCGCCAACAACAATACGGCAAAACTGAAAATCAATACGGTGATATAAAGGAAAAAGAACGCAAGTAGCCGCTCGACCACATGCAACGGCAAAGCGTTTCCATTGACGCGGACAGGAATCACCGCCCTCGGATGAACCGAACGGCCAAATTCGTTGAATGTATTCTTTGCCAATGCCATGAACCTGACCACTTTCAGTCCGCCGCTCGTAGAACCGGCACATCCGCAAATAATCATCAACTGCAACAAGATGATCCAGAAAAACGGCCCCCAGCCGACATAATCGTGCGTCGAAAACCCACTGGTAGTGATCAAAGAAACGACCTGGAAAATCGTCACTCTGAATGACCTCAATATCCCCATTTCGGGTTTCTGAATACACAGTACGGTTCCGACCAGTGCGATCGCAATGCCGATAATCCACAGAAACCAGCGGAACTCTTCGTCTTTGAAAAACCGTTTGAATTTCCCGTTAATTAAAAAATAATACAAAGCAAAATTGGTTGCCCCGATAATCATAAACAGTACAGTGATTCCTTCCAAATAAAGCGAATCCCAGTAGGCGATACTCGCTTGCTTGGTAGAATATCCGCCGGTAGAGATTGTGGTGAAGGCATGACAGACCGAATCGTAAAGATCCATCGGGCCTAAATACAGCAATCCGGTAAGTATCAGCGTAAAAACCACGTAAATTCCCCAGACACGCTTGGCTACTTGCACCACCCTCGGACGGAATTTGTCGTGCGTCAGTCCGGTCGTTTCGGCATCGTACAACTGTGCCACCCCGCCGCCAAACAGCGGGAGCAATGCCAACGAAAAGACGACAACCCCCAGACCGCCGAGCCACTGCGTCAGGCTTCGCCAGAAAAGCAAGCCATGCGGAAGCTGTTCGATGGCGGTGAGGATGGTCGCTCCCGTCGTAGAAAAACCCGACATCGTTTCAAAAAACGCATCCGTATACGAAGGGATGGCGCCGCTGATCCAAAAAGGCACCGCCCCGAAGCATACAAACGAAATCCAGACCAACGTCACTGTGAGGAAACTTTCCCGCTTTCCGATAGTACGCACTTTCTCGCGCAGATTCCCTGCCAGCATCAGCGCAATGCCGCAAGCCAGACACAGCCCGGCGCTCCCCAACAGGTACCAGACATCCCAATCGTCGTAGAGCATGGAAACCCCTGCGGCGCTAGCGATGAAAAAAGACTCCAACGCCAGCGAAGCGCCTACAATTTTCACGATAAACCGCCAACTAAGCTCTTTGAAATGCATGTATCGTCAATTCAATTGAAAAAATCTTCTATCTTACGCAATGTCGTGTTCAAACAAAATACTACGACATGGTCGCCTTCACGGATCAGCGTATCCCCGTTGATAATCATCGGTTGTCCGTCGCGAATCAATCCGCCCAACGTCAGGTCGTCCGGCAAATTCAGTTCTTTCACCGGTTTTTTAGTGATTTTCGAGCGGGGGCGCGCGATCAGTTCCGCTACTTCGGCGTTGGCGAAAGCGAGGCATTTCACATTGGAGACATCCGCATCCAACAGAAACTGATAGATATGTCCGGCGGCGATCAGTTTTTTATTGACCACCGTCCCGATATCCAGTTTCTCGGCCATGGTGATATAATCGATATTTTCCACTTTCGCTACCGTTTTCCGGATGCCCATGGTTTTTGCCGTGACGCATGCCAAGATATTGGTTTCCGAATTTTCCGTCAATGCAATGAACGCATCGCTGTCTTTGACATTTTCTTCTTTCAGCAAGTCGGTATCCCGTCCGTCGCCATTGATAATCATCACATTGCTACCGACTTTCTCCGCAAGCCGGTAGCATTTCTCTTTATTCCGTTCCAATATCTTGATACGGATATTTTCGGGCAGGTATTCTACCACTTTCAATGCGATGCGGCTGCCTCCGAGGATGACCACGCTGTCGACTTTGATATCGCCTTTGCCGGTATGCTCTTTCACGTCGTTGACATAGCGGGCGGTGGTGGTAAAAAACAAGATATCACCCGACTTGATTTGGTCTTTGCCTCGTGGGATGATGGTCTCGTTTTCGCGTTTGATCGCCACAATGTGGTAAATCTTTTCGTCTTTGGAGAGGTCATACAGGAATTTGTCTACTATCGGCGCATTTTCCCGCACTTTCACACCGATGAGGATCAGTGCTCCTTCATGCAATTCCCACCACTGACGTGTCCATGGCCGCTGGATGGCATTGACGATTTCGTGCGCCGCCAGCATCTCCGGGCAAATCAGTGAATCGACTCCCAGTTTCTTGAAGAACTCCAGGTTTTTCGGCAGAAGGTATTCATTATTGCTTACGCGCGCTACCGTCCTGGCAGCGCCCAGATTCGTCGCCAACATGCAGGCGGTCATATTGGTAGATTCTTCCGGAGTCACTCCGATAAAGATATCTGCTTTCTTGATGCCGGCATTCACCAGATCTTCGATGGAAGTCGGATTGCCCACCACCGTCATAATTTCCACATTACTGGAAAAATTGAGCCGTTCTTCGCTGGCGTCCATCAGCGTGATATCCAGATTTTCTTTCGCGAGCATCTTCGAGAGATGTGTCCCGACTTCACCTGCGCCTCCGATAATAATTCTCATAATTTGTCAATCAACACTTTGCTAATACTCTCCGCATCCATCCCGCAGCATTGGAATTGCTCCGGGAGAGATCCGTGTTCAATAAACTTATCCGGGATTCCGATTCGGGTGACTTGAGCGGGGTATCCGTTGTCGGACAGGAACTCAAGCACGGCGGACCCCAATCCTCCTTTCACCGTACCGTCTTCCACGGTCACAACCCGTGTGAAACGTCGTCCGATTTCGTGGAGGAGCGCTTCGTCTATCGGTTTCAGATAGATCATGTCGTAATGGGCGGCATTTACGCCCGACTGTCGGGCGATCGCTATCGCTTTGGACACAACGTGCCCGATGGTGCCGATTGAGACGACAGCTACATCGTTGCCGTCTTCGCGTTTGCGGCCTTTCCCCACGGGAAGCGTCCGAAAAGGCTGCCGCCATTCCTTCAGTTCGCCTTTCCCTTTGGGATAACGGATCACAAAAACGCCGTTGCCCGGCTGCGCAGCGGTATACATCAGATTCCGCAGGTCAATTTCGTCGAAAGGGGCAGCGATCGTAATTCCCGGAATGCAACGCAAATAAGCGAGATCGAAAGCCCCCTGGTGCGTAGCGCCATCTTCCCCTACCAGTCCTGCACGATCAAGGCAAAAGACGATATCCAGGCGCTGCAGGGCGGCATCGTGAATCAACTGGTCGTAAGCCCGCTGCATGAAAGAAGAATAGATGTTGCAAAACGGCAACAGTCCTTCTTTCGCCAGTCCTGCGGAAAATGTCGCCGCATGACTTTCGGCGATGCCCACATCGAACGTGCGTTCGGGCATTGCTTTCATCATATACGTCATCGAGCAGCCGGTGGCCATTGCAGGCGTGATTCCGACTATTCTGTCATCCCTGCGCGCCAGTTCCACCAAGGTATGACCGAACACATCCTGGTAGCGTTGCGAATCGTCCAGCGAATTGCATACCATCCGTTCGCCGGTGTCTTTGTTGAATTTTCCCGGAGAATGCCAGTCGGTCGCCTCTTTTTCGGCAGGCTCGAATCCTTTGCCTTTGACGGTTCGGATGTGCAATAACTTGGGGCCGCTCATTTCCTTGATATCATTCAGCACGCGAACCAGCGCCTCCACGTCATTCCCGTCGACCGGACCGAAATAGCGGATATTGAACCCTTCAAACAAATTATGCTGCCGTGTAAGCAAAGCTTTCAAACTATTGTTGAACCGCAGTATCAACCCTTTGCCGTGCTCTTTGATCAAACCGTGCTTTTTGAGGTAGTTGTACAGCTTGAACCGAATGCGATTGTAGGTGCGCGAAGTGGTGATGTTTACGAGGTATTCGCTCAGTCCTCCGACCGGGTGGTCGATGGCCATGTTGTTGTCGTTCAGGATGATCAACAGATTGTTGGGATCGGACGAGACATTGTTCAATCCTTCAAACGCCAACCCGCCCGTCATGGAACCGTCGCCGATGACGGCCACGATTTTACGATCCTGCTCCTGCTTCAATGCGGAAGCGACCGCCAAGCCCAAAGCGGCGGAGATGGAAGTGGAAGCATGGCCTGCGATGAAAGCATCGTAACCGCTTTCGTCGGGATTGGGGAATCCGCTGATCCCGCCTTTCTTGCGCAGCGTCTTGAACGCCTCACGCCTGCCGGTCAAAATCTTGTGGGCGTAGGCCTGATGCCCGACGTCCCACACAATCCGGTCGTACGGAGTATTCAACACATAATGAAGCGCTACCGACAATTCCACAGCGCCGAGACTCGAAGCGAAATGCCCTGGGGTTTCGGCCAATACTTCAATGATATATTGCCGCAATTCCGCACACACTTGCTTCAACTGTTCCGGACGAAGCGTTCGCAGATCGTCCGGACTATCAATATGTTCCAGTAATTCATATACTGTATTTTCAGACATAGTCAAAAAAAAATTGTTATGCAAAGCTAGCATAAAAACTCCGTATTCTATGCAAACGACTAACAATTTCAGACAAAATTTATTTTGTAGAGAGCGCCCTCTCTTGCATCCCAAATATGTAGCACATTGTTGACGCCATCCAAAAAAATCATTTAAATGAATATCAAACAGCGTTATTATACTATCTTTGCTTTCAAATTATAAATGAATGTCGTATGAAATTTCGAACTGCCCTTGCCATTCCCGCCTTTGATTTTACCATCGAACAGTCGGACAAACTACTCTTGATGGGTTCTTGTTTTGTCGAAGAAATGGCCGATTTCTTTCGTGAATCGGGATTCCGGATCGACGTAAACCCCTTCGGAACGGTCTATAATCCCGAATCGCTGGCCTGCTGCATCAGGGAGTTGTCGACAGGCAAACAATATGCGCTTTCCGACCTGTTTGAATACCAGGGTCTTTATCACAGTTTCTCGCACCACAGCCGGTTTTCCGACCCCAATCCCGACACTTGCCTACGGAAAATCAACGACCGGATTACCGCTTCTTCCGCTTTCCTGCGAGAAGCCGACGTGCTTGTACTCACATTCGGCACTGCGTATATCTATACCTTGGCATCTAACGGACAGACAGTGGTGAACTGTCACAAACTGCAGCAAAATCGATTTTGCAGAAAATGCCTCTCCGTCGAAGCGATCACCGAATCGTGGAGCCGACTGATTGCGGAAATCCGTGCACTCAATCCCGGCATCCGCCTGCTCTTTACCGTCAGTCCGATCCGGCACCTGAAAGACGGAGCGCACGAAAATCAACTGAGCAAATCCATCCTGCTGCTTGCAATCGACAATCTTGTCAACCAACATCCGCAATGCTATTATTTCCCTTCGTACGAATTGTTGCTGGACGAATTGCGGGATTACCGTTTCTATGCCGACGATATGCTTCATCCGTCGCGCACTGCCGTCGCCTACATCTGGGAGCGGTTTTCTGAAACCTGCTTTACCGCGCACACCCGGGAACGGATTGCGGAATGGAAAGCCATCCGGCAAGCACTTCGCCACAAACCGTTACACCCCGAATCGGACGCATACCTCGAATTTATGAAGCAAACCCAAGAACGCTTAAACAGATTCTACAGAACTTGAGCGCCCCAAATTCCATACTACCACTCACAGTCGCATACCTGACGGCATGCGAAGAGGGGTGTGCCCAATCCAGTTTTGCTGTCTTTGGGAATTATATACGATAATCATTTAATTTTATTAATTTCGCGGCGTCAAAATAACATAGATCTTATGGACTCGATACAAAAAATCTTCAAGACCGGTTTTGGGCCTTCCAGTTCCCACACGATGGGGCCTGCCAATGCTGCCGACGCTTTCCTGGCCGATTGTCCTCAAGCAGCGGCTTACAAGGTGATACTCTACGGTAGTCTGGCGGCGACGGGCAAAGGGCATCTTTCGGACAAGGCGCTACGCAACCGTTTCGAAGGCAAACAACTGACGATTGAATGGCAGCCGCAGGTATTCCTTCCGGAGCATCCCAACGGCATGGAATTTTTCGGATATGACACAGGCGGCGCGCTGCTGTTATCGCAAAAATATTTCAGTATCGGCGGCGGCGATATTTCCAAGGACGGCACCCATGCCGCCGACCGCGATATTTATCCGTTGAACAAGATGAAAGACATCATGGGATACCTGAAAACAAGGCGTTTGTGGGAATATGTCGATGAATGTGAAGACAAAAGCATCTGGGATTTCCTGGCGCAGACATGGCAGACCATGCTGGAGAGCATCCACAACGGTCTTGACCACGAGGGGACATTGCCCGGCTGCCTGCGGTTGCCGCGTCGCGCTTCGTCGGTTTTCAGCAAACTGCATGGCATGAACAACCGTTTGAAAGAGCGTTATTCTGCGATGGCGTATGCCTTTGCCGTATCGGAAGAGAATGCTTCCGGCAGCAAGATCGTCACGGCGCCTACTTGCGGTTCGTGCGGCATTCTGCCTGCGGTGCTATATTCCTACGCACTCGCCTACAACGCGACAGAGAAGCGTATTTTGCACGCATTGGCTACGGCAGGGTTGATCGGGAATGTCATCAAATACAATGCTTCTTTGAGCGGCGCGGAAGTCGGTTGCCAGGGCGAGGTCGGTTCGGCCTGTTCGATGGCGGCCGGCGCACTTTGCCAGTTGTTGGGCGGTTCGGCCAACCAGATCGAGTATGCCGCCGAAATGGGGCTGGAGCATCACCTCGGACTTACCTGCGATCCGGTTTGCGGATTGGTGCAGATCCCGTGTATCGAGCGCAATGCGTTCGCAGCGTTGCGTGCCATGGATGCCGGTTATTACGCCACGTTCACCGACGGTACACACATCATCAGCCTGGACAAAGTGATCCATGTCATGAAAAACACAGGCTTGGATTTGCCTTCCGTCTACAAAGAGACTTCGCTGGGCGGTCTGGCTGTAGAAAATGAATGAATTTACCAGGCGCGGTCGATGCAGAAGCAATTGTCGAGCGTGACGTCGGGCGCGAGGTAATGCGGTTTCACCGGCTCCGTTTTCATCAGGTCGGTGCTGAGGTATTTCTTGTTGCAGTCAGCGAAAACGGTGGTGACGACGGCGTCTTTGCCGTATTTCTGTTGTAGTTTGATGGCTCCGATCAGGTTGGCGCCTGAAGAGATGCCGACCGCCAGCCCCAGGGTGGATGCCAGTTTTTGCGCCATCAGGATGGAATCGCCGTCGGAAACGGCTACCACTTCGTCCATCGGCTCGGCATAAAAGATCTTCGGGATAAATTCGTCTGAAATTCCCTGTATGCGATGATTGCCCACTTTGTATCCGGTAGAGATGGTCGGGCTTTCTTCGGGCTCCAGCGGATGAACCTTGACATCGCCGAAAGTCTTGCGAAGCGCTTTTCCTACGCCTACCACCGTGCCGCCCGTGCCGACTCCCGCGATGAAAGCGTCGGGATGCAAATGCTCTTTTTTCAGTTGTTCGACGATTTCCGGGCCGGTGGTTTCCTCATGCGCTCTGTAGTTGTCGCAGTTGGAAAACTGGCACGGCAAAAATATGTCCGAGTTGTGCGCCGCCATTTCTTCCGACAGTCGAATGCTTCCCAGGAAGCCCCCTTCTTCTTTGGAGATGGGGATGATTTCCGCGCCGTAGCTTTGAATCATCATTTTACGTTCCATACTCATCCAGTCGGGCATGATGATCCGCACCTTGTGTCCGAGCAGCCGTCCGATGGCGGAAAACGCGATGCCTGTGTTGCCGCTGGTAGCCTCCACAATGGTGTCGCCGGGTTTGATCGCGCCGGTCTGATAGGCCTGTTTGAGGATATAAAGCGCCATGCGGTCCTTGATACTGCCCGTCAGGTTGTAATGTTCGCATTTGGCATAGATCACGCCTGACTTTCCTTTGTAAGAATAATTGATCCCTACCATCGGTGTATTGCCGATTAACAAGTCCAATTCTTTTAATCTGGTTTTCATACGTAAATAATTATATTTTTTAAAGGTCGTATGGAACTCGCATGTCATTATTGTCATCAGCTTGGATGGTTGAACATCATGCTCGTTTCATACGTCAAAAAATTTGTTTTGAAAAAGACTGACAAAAGTAATACTTTTTCCTGAAATAACAGCGACTTTTTATCGGTTTTTTACGCAGAAAATCGGTAATGACCGCCGGAAATGATGACATTTGTTCAGATCATTCCGGCGGCGTCAATGTAAATCCGTAAGCTACAATGCCGGCGGCGGCGGATTCTCTTATTTTTCGCTAAAGAGTTTTGCCGTTGACAGTCGGGTGACTTTGCCGTATTGTTCCAATGCTTTCTGGTCGATCATCTTCGGATTGCCGACGATGGCGATGGTGATCGGACGGCCTTTTATTCGCTCGTGATAGAACTTGAGGATATCGTCGAAAGTCAAGGATTCGACGGTAGCGATATTGGTTGTTGCCGGTGACTGCGAATAACCTCGTTGTCGCCAGCCCTCATAAATCATGCTTGCCGAACGGAAATGCGGTCGTTCGACGCTGGCGGTTTTTTTCAGGTAGTTTTTGATGCTTTGCATCCGGTCGGGATACGACGGCATGTCGGTGAGCAAATCCATACCGACTTGGAGTGCATCGCCGGTTTTATCTGCTTGCGTACCGATTTTTTCTACCAGGAAACTTTTCCGATGCTCCAGCGGAGGCAAAGTATACGAACCGCCCGCCTCGTAAGCCAGCGAACGGTATTCGCGTATCTCTTGGAGAACCAACCCGCTGAAGTTCCCGAACAGATATTGGTTGAAAGCATTGCGGTAAGGATCGATGCTGTGGGCGTATTCATCGCCTTGGATATAAAAATAAATCGTACTCTGCTTCGCATCGTTGTTCGGTAAAAACAGGACGGTATTTTCCGTATAAACGACACGCTCCCGTATTTCGGGCGAAGTCGACTGCTTTTCACTCTGTTGCAGGGGCAAGTTATTGCTGAGGATGTCGTACACTTCATCCACCGGTCTGGCGCCGACATAGTGGATTTCTGCTTCGTAGCCGGTAGCCCGCTGAAATTCGCCGGTCAGGTCGCTGACGGTCAATGCCAGGATGTCTTCCAGCGGCAACCGATCGATGTAATCCGACTTATCTTTATAGAGCATGTATTCCAATAGGGCATCACTCAGGATTTCGTTGTTCGACTTTTCTATTTTCCGGCGTTGCGCTTGGTTGCCGAGCAGTCCGCTCATTTGTTTGTCGTCGAGTTTGGGCATCAAAATCTGGCGCATCATCAGGTTGCACGTTGCTTCGAGATTCGATTCGAAACCTCTGAGCACGACATAGAGGTAGTCGTCGTCGACGCGGTAGGTACAGGTAGCGCCCAGGTTGCTGAACGCCTGTTTGACTTCCTGGGCATCCATGCTTCCCATGATTCCGGCGTTGTTGACCAATGCCGCCGCGAGTTCGAGTTTCGGCATTTTTCTGGTTCCGATACCGTATTTGAGTATAAGAGAGAAGATGTTATTTTCGGTATTGGAGGTATAGAAAAATCTGGATCGCTCATTGATTTTTTTCGATACGACATCATTCATATCGGCAAATCCTTTTTTGTCGAATCGTGCCGGCAGCAATTGAAACGCTTTGCTGTAGGCTGATTCTTCTTCTCTGGTTTGAAACACGGGGTCGTATTTCGGTTTTTCCAGTACAGTGCCTTTCCCCGGTTTTCCCTCGTTTAAGAAGAGGGCGTAGTAGTCGGCTCCGAAATATTTTTTCGCCACTGACTTGATTTCTTCGATGGTGACGGCTTCCACCCGTTCGTTGTAGTTCAATAATTCGTTCAGGTCTCTTCCTGCAAGGAAATATTCCGCCACTTTGATTGCTTTTTCTTCGCCGGATTCCATCTCGAGGTCGAAAGAACGGATCATTTCGTTTTTGATGGACTGCACGAGCCAATCATCGAATTTTCCTTCCTGCAATTTCTTGATTTCTTTCAGCAGCATTTTTTCCGTTGAACGGAGCGATTCGTAGCGACGTTGATTCCGGTCGTAGTAAGGGATTCCGTACACGATCACCGATCCGCGTTCTTTCAATGAGAGGAGTTGGGTGCCTCCTGCCGACAAATCGCCGTCGAGTTGTAATTTATCGATCAGTCCCGTTTCGTTGGAATTAGACAGGATTGAAGCGCAAATCGCCAGGGCGATATCGTCTTCACTCTCAACGGTAATGCCGGGGAAAGCCAGCAACACCTGCGGGTAGCGAGCAATCTTGGCGCTCACTTCTTTTCGGCCTTTCAGGGGCGTTTCCGGATAGATTTTCCGTTCGGAGGCAGGCCGTTTTTCGAGGCGTCCGAACTTTTCGCTGATGATCGGCAGTACTTCGTTGGTCTGGATGTTGCCTACCAGGATCAGCGCCATATTTTCAGGGACGTACCAGTTGTGATAGAACCGTTGCAGTTGGCTGAGTCGAGGATTCTTCAGATGATCGGCCAGTCCGATGACCGAACGTGCGTAAGGGTGTCCCTCAAAGATCGTTGACAACAGAAATTCCGATTCCCGCTGGTTGTGATTGTCCTGTCCGCGGTTAAATTCTTCGTATACGGTTTCCAGTTCGGGTTGGAAATTACGGAATACCGGATTGATCATCCGTTCGGAATAGATATCCAGCCATTTGTAGATTTCGCCCGGAGGGAACGAATTGTAATAGACGGTAAAGTCGTAGCTGGTACCGGCATTGACATTCATTCCGCCCATTCCCTGCAAGAGGTTGGAAAATTCTTTAGAAGAATAATACTGAGCGGATTTTTTTGTCAGTTCATTGATTTCTTTGGAGATCGCTTCCCGTTGTTGCGGATCGGACGTTTGGGCGTGTTCATCGTATTTGGCGATGATTTGCTCGTAAAGCGGTTTCTCTTTTTCCCAGTCCAATGCACCGATTTTGTCCGTACCGTTAAACAGCAGGTGTTCGAGGTAATGAGCCAATCCGGTATATGCTTCCGGATCTTCTTTTGATCCGACATTCACCGCCACCATGCCGAAAACATCGGGGACCGAGGTGTCTTCCCAGACAAACACGCGCAGACCGTTGGGCAATTCAAAAGCTTTCAACCCCTGTGCATGGCCGGCAGCGTTGCATGCCAGCCATGCCAACAGAGTGATGATGATAAATTTAATTCGTTTCATACACCGTGTTTTCCTGTATTTTTTTGTATGAATAAAAATAGCCCCTGCGGGACAGGGGATTGTCCAAATCCCGCCGGGGGTCATATTATTGCTTTGTCAGGATGGTTAAGTATAATCCAAAGTATCCGGCTGATACCTGTGCTTTCCAATACCTGAACTGGATCTTGCCCGTAGCATTGTAGTCGGCGATGGCGACAGCGGTAGGATAGTTCACCGCAGCACCACCTACGATATCAAATCCCTGCATCCAACAGATCCCGTAGTCGGGGTCGACGTAAATCACCGATTTCACATCCGTCGTGATGGTCTTCGCCGAAAAATCGACGGTGGCTTCGATGGTTTCTTCGGCGCCCCAGACATTGTAGATGGAGATGCGGTTATACAGCTGGCCCACCTGTTTGATAGTTATCGGATAAGCGCCACCTTCTTGTTCGCCTGTTGTGAGGTCGATATCTATTGCCGAATACGTTCCAAACAGATAAGTGTCTTCAAATTGGGGCGCTTCGCCGGTAGTAAAGGAGATGACATTGTTGCTGTAAGCCGTTCCGCTATACTTGGTTGCGGCAAAAGCTTTCACGTAATACTGCGTTTTTTCCGGCAAACCGGTCAGCAAAGAAGTGAGCTGATTGCCGAGTTCTCCTCCCGACGGTTTTTTGAAAGTGATGATTTTCGATACCGGATGAAATGCTTCGTTGTCAGCGATCAAGAATCCGGCTTCCATCACGCTGTCGGTTTGGGCGGTAAGGGTTAGGGCGAGAGACAGGACGGCGCCTTCGTAGGTGACATCCGAAGCGTCTTTCAGTTCTACTGTCGGTTGGAAGGCCGGATTTCCCTGGTTGATCGTCAGGTCGCGTTCCGGAATATCTTCCTGGCAGGCGAAAAGCCCGAAGAGTGCGATCGCCGCGAAGGCGAAAGATTTCATATTTCGTTTCATACGTCAATATATTTTTTTTTAAGGTCGTATGGAACTCGCATGTCATTATTGTCATCAACTTGGATGTTTGAATCACATGCTCGTTTCATAATGTCCATTTTATTAATCGTTATTGTCTTTTTCAGAGATGCCGTTGTTGTTGATGATCTCCTGGCGAGGAATCACGAAGCGATAGCGGCTGTCTTCCGCATCGAAATTGATCATCGCATCTTGCCGGTGGTTGGTTTCCGGATAATTGCGGGTAACGCCTAATTTCAGCCGTTTATGGTCGAAATAGGAGAATCCTTCACCCCACAGTTCGATGCGTCGTTGCAGGTAGATTTCGTTGCGCAGGGCGGTGCCGGTAGCGGTCGATTTGACTGCCAGCGGGTCGCGGGTGCGTACAAACTCGTACAGCAGGTTTTGCGCTTCGGCATTATTGTTGTTCATTGCCAATGCTTCCGCTTCTATCAGGTACATTTCGGAAGCGCGCATAAACGCGTAGTCTCCGAAATTGTCGGCGCTGCGTTGCGCATAGAATCCGAATTTCAGGTTGGCGTAAGGCGAAAGTTTCAGGGTGCCGCCGGTGTAGCAAAGTACAAGTGCTGTATCCTGCCCGTTGAAGGCATTCTTCCTGAGATCCGATTCCGGAATCTGGTCGTACAATCGCTTGTCGATCAGTTTTTCCATATTACCGGCAGTGGTGTAACCATAGCTTACGGACGAGAGGTGCGAAGTGGGGTTGACGATTCCCGATATGGCGATACGTGTCTGCGAGTTGACATCGGCGCCCCACATCCAGTCGGGCTCGTTGATATCCAGGAATCCGGTGCCGTTGATATAATCCCATTGAGCGGTGCTGGGGGTGTAGCCTTCGCGAGCGATATGCGCATATTTGGCGGCTTCCGACCAGTTTTCCATGTTGAGGTATGTTCTGGCCAGCAATCCGGCGACTACTTGCTTGTCGACCTCCACTTTGGATGAGCGCTGGAAGTTTTCGAGCAGTTCGTATGATTGCGTCAGGTCGGACAGGATCTGTTCGTAGACTTTCGACACTTCAGCACGCGGATTGTTGGTAAGCTGCGCTTCCGGCGTCAAATCCGTGACGAGGGGTACGCTTGGATCCGACTCGTGACCGACGTAGGTGTGCTGGTAGAGCTGAACCAGGTATAAATACGCGAATCCGCGCATGGCAAACGCCTGACCTTTCAGCACCAGCAGCGTCGGATCGTCTATTTCATCGTTGTAGAGCATGAAAATATCGTTGGTGCTCTTTATCAATTTGTAATAGTAGTTCCAGGGCATGAATACATCGACATGAGTGTAGTTTGTCCTTTTGGTGAAATCATAATCGCTGTAAAACCAACCATAATTGGAGGTGTTTTGAAGCATGTCTTCGTTCATCAGATCGGTGGAAAGCATGACGCTCAGGTGTCCGAAATCGCTGTGACGCAACGACGACAGATTCATCGAATTGTACTGAATCAACCAGGAATACAAGCCTGTGACCAGGGGTTGCACCACTTCGATAAATGCTTCCTGGCTTTCGGATCCCAATTCTTTCAGTCGATCGGAAGTGATGGTCGCTGTGGGTGTCACTTCCAGATAGTCTTCTCCGCAAGCAGAAAATAACAGAGAAGCGATTATTGTTGATAAAAATATATATTTAATTGTTTTCATTTTTCAATAATTTATTTAAATGTCTTATTGATAATCAAAATGCCAGATTAGCGCCTATGGAAAAAGTACGTGCCGCGGGATACAAACCCAGGCTGGATTGGCCTGACCACGAGGTGCGTGGGTCATATCCCTGCCGTTTTGAGAACAGCCATATATTGTCGGCCACGCCGTAGATACGCAGCGATTCGATGCTCAATTTATTCAGCAATTTTTTCGGCAATTCGTAACCCAAAGTAATATTTTTGATATTGAGGTACGAAGCGTCGATAAAAAATCGGGTCGAATACATATTGCTGCCGGTATTTTCATTTCCCATCTGAATGCGTGGGACGTCGGTGTTGGTATGCGTAGGCGTCCAGCGGTTGCGCAGGTCCTTGTGCATGTTGCGTCCCAGGTCGTTGCCGGCCATCATGTAGGAGTAGGCATAATCGTATCCCTTGCCGCCCACCTGGTAGGAAGTCTGGACAGAGAAGTCGATGCCTTTGAATTTCAGGTAAGTGCCGAAACCGCCGTAAAAGTCGGGGATGGCGCTGCCCTGGAAATAGTAGGTCGCATCGGCATATTTGGTGGTCGTAGTCCGTTCGCCGGTCTCTTGCTCGTTTTCGTCCAGTACATCCATATACCATTGCGCCTGACCGTTTTCGTCAACGCCGGCATATTCAGGGAGGTAATATTCGTAACGCGATTTGCCCACCATCAGTTTGAAGATCCCGTCGGTGATGCCGTCTTCCGCGCGTTCGGGCGGAAGTGCGGTGATCTCGTTCTTGAAATGGGTGCCATTGAACGAGACATTCCATTCAAAATCGTTGTTGCGCACCAGCACTGCGGTGATTTCGAGTTCCACACCCTGATTCACCATGTCGCCGATGTTGTCGGGATAGGTGGTGTATCCCACGGAAGCCGGAGCGGGACGGTCGTAAAGCATGTCGCTTGTGTTTTTATAGAAATACTCGACCGTACCGTAGAGTTTCTGGTCGAAAAATGAATAGTCGAATCCGGCATTGAAAGTTTCGCTCGATTCCCAAGTGATGGCGGTATTGCCTTTGTAGTTGAACACCAACGAGATGTTGTCGTTGTTGTTGGCGATTGAATACTGATCTGCCCAAGGCAACACGCCCGCGATCTGGTCATTCCCCTGCGTTCCGTAGCTGGCCTTGAGTTTGAGGTCATTGATCCATTCGGCATCGCTCAGGAAATTTTCTTTGTTGATTCTCCAGGAAGCGCCGGCAGAATAGAAATTGCCCCAGCGATGGTCTTTATGGAATTTGGAAGAACCGTCGCGACGGAATCCCGCCGACAGGTAGTATTTTTCGTCGAGGTTGTATTGCAGTCGGCTGAGGTAGCTTTCCACTTTGTAATTGTTTTCGTACGATGTTGCCAGCGGGTTTTTGATGGCGCCGCTCAATTCCCGTTGATCCGGATCGAGGAATTTTTCTTTGGTAGCCGACCACACATTGTATTTGTAGTCATAATTTTCGTGACCGATCAGGATGTCTAGATTGTGTTTTTCGGCGAAAGTTTTGTTGAAAGTGAGCAGTTGATTGGCGTTTTGCGCTTGCAGCCGTTCACCGTAGCGGGAAGCGATCCCGGCGGAATTTTTGAATTGTCCGTACACCCCGTTCAGGTATTCAAGCCCCAGGTTGTTGAGGGTGTAGAAAGCGTAATTCAGTTCCAGCTTGAGGTCTTTGTATTTAAACTCGCCGAGCAATTTGCCGTCAAAAATATCGGAGATGTCTTGCGACATGTCGAGTTGTTGCGAAGCGACGGCATTGGTCATCGACGAAATCGGCCGTGCATAGCCATAATCATCGCCGAAGTCGTAGATGTCATTCCCTTTGTCGTCTTTTACGATCTTGCCGGTGGCAGGGTCGTGGAGGTAGACCGGATAGATGGGCGCCATGTTTTGCGACACCATGAACATGTTGCTGCCTGCCGTACTGTTTTCATTGACGAAATTGGTGGTTTGTCGCACGTAGGTGATGTTTCCGCCCACTTTCATCCAGCTGTTCACGTCTTTCGTCAGGCGCAAGCGTGAGGTATAACGTTCAAAATCGGAATTGGTGACGAATCCTTTATCGTCGAGGTATCCGAGCGACAGGTAGTAATTCGTTTTGGCGTCCCCACCCGAAACGGAAGTGACATATTCTTCACGTTTGCCGTTTTTGAACATGTAGTCGTCCCACAATTCCTTGTATCTCAGTTGTGCGTTGGGGTTGATACGTCCTTCAATGTCTACCAGCATGTTGTCGGCCACATCGTAATTGTTGTAGCCGCCCAACTGACTTATCAGGTTGTTGGAAGCATAGAGCGCCGATTCCATCCAGCCATTCTTGATGTAGTAGTACTGCCGGTTGCGTAGACCTTCCCATGTCAGTTCGTAAAATTCTTCGGGATCGTCCAGCAGGGCGTATTGCGGGATGGCGCGTTGGTTAAACCCATAGCGGGCTTCCAGAGTCACGCGGGCTTTCCCTTCCGCGCCTTTCTTGGTGGTCACCAGGATGACGCCGTTGGAAGCGCGCGATCCGTACAATGAATTGGCGGCTGCGTCTTTCAATACCGTCATGCTCTCGATGTCCATCGAGTTGAGGCTGTTGATGGATCCCTGAAAAGGGACGCCATCGACCACATAGAGCGGCGATGTGGAAGCATTGATCGAACCGATACCCCTGATTCGGACGCTGGAGCCTGAACCCGGTTGGCCGGAATTGCTGGCGACTTGCACACCGGCGGCGGCGCCTTCCAGGGCATTGGAGATGTTGCCGGTCTGCAATTTTGCAATGTCTTTTCCCTTGACCGTGGATGCCGAACCGGTGAAATTCGATTTCTTGGTTGTCCCGTAAGCGACTACGATGACTTCATCCAGTCGCGTAGATGAAGGATGTAATACGACAGCGACATTCGTTGCTGCCGCCACCTCTTCATCTTTCATGCCTAAATACTTTATTACCAGTGTTGTGGTAGTCGGAGGAACCAACAGTGAAAACTGACCGTTCAAATCGGTAACCGTACCGATGGTGGTTCCTTTGGCAACTACGGAGGCTCCAATCACAGGTTCGTTGTTCTCGTCTGTAACAACTCCCGTAACCGTTTTGTTTTGTGCAACTGCTAATCCAACGATTAACAGTGATGTAAATAGTAAAAACATTCTTTTCATACGCAAAAAATTTATTAATTACTCATTCAGATAGTTTTATTTTAATAATAAAACCGGAATTTATTTAAATTTTTGACTAAAATATTTCATTTTTCAAGACAAAGGTACAACTTTTTTTTTGAATAAAGTGATAAAATTTTAGTTGAAAGTTGCGTATTTTCTAACCACTAGCCACTAATTCCCAACTCTATGACTTCCAGATCGCTGATATTTGCCTTGTCGATTTGCAGCCGGATCAGTGTGCGGACTTGATGAAATCCCTGTTTTCCGGCTGCTCCGGGATTGACGTACAGCAATTTCAAATTCTGATCGTATTGCACTTTGAGGATATGCGAATGGCCGCAAACAAACAATTGCGGCGGATCGGCCAGCAGTTCGCGACGCACGCCGGGCGCATAATGCCCCGGATAGCCGCCGATGTGGGTTAACCGGACATAGACCTCTTCGACGTTGAACAACAGGTCTTTCGGACAACTGAGGCGAATCGGATAACCGTCGGCATTTCCATGCACCGCCCGCACAGGTCGAATGGCCTCCAGCCGGTTTAAGAGTTCGAGCGAACCGATGTCGCCGGCATGCCAGATTTCGTCACATGCCGAGAAATACTGCGCATAGCGGTCGTCCCAATATCCGTGGGTATCTGAGAGGATGCCGATTTTCTTCATGATGTTTGTTGTTTTATTGCAACAAAAGTAGTGATTTTTTCGAGGCTGTCTTCGGGAATACCAATAGAATAATTAACAAATCTATCCCAAATAAGCGACAGGGACAATATCAACATTGCGATTTAGAGGCAGCAAGTTGTCGTACATACAGACAACTGCTCCTTGAGCGGTAGGTACTTGTAATTTTTCGCAACAAATTTACAACTATATTTTTAATCAGCAAAAACTCCGTATAAGTAATTATTTCACCAATCGGTATTGCAACTGAATGGTGGAATGAAACGAGCATGATTTTCAAACATCCAAGTTGATGACAATAATGACATGCGAGTTGCATACAACCTTTTAAATGCCGAATCAAGCAAAAAATGAATAAGCGCGGCAAAGCGATCTGACTCGGACGAGTGGAGCGCAAAGAGACCTGAAAAATCTTTCCAATTCCGGCAGTTATGTATATAACAATCATAACGCGCTGATTATAGGATTAATATTTTAAAAAAATGTTATATAACATTTTTGGAAAGACAGAAAAAACCGCTTAACTTTGCCCGAAGATATTTGCTTAAACCTCAAATGATGAAATTTTTTAAAAAAAGATATATATTTTACGCCGTTATTGTTGTACTTGCTGCGATATTATACTCTCCGATAAGAAGTTGTGTGCGAATGTACAAAACGTACTATAAATTTGGGGCAACAATCCATCCCGGCAGCGATCACATATTTTATGAACCTAAAACGCAAAAAACCTTCTTTCCATCGGAGTTTAACGAGCAAAGCCGATTATTCTATTTGTGTAAAATATGGGGGTTTCTGAAATATTACAGTGTAAAAACCTCAATGATTCCTAAAATGGACAGTTTGTTAATTGCCGCCATACCACAAGTCATTGAAACTACTGATAAAACAGAATACCGTGCAATATTGAAAAAGTTAGTAGAACGGGTCGGCGATTTTAATTCGACAGGCAAAAATTTCTATTCCAATATTGATGATTATATACTGATTGACAATCAATGGACTACTGATACGCTCTGTTTATACGACGGATTTAAAGCCGATTACGACACGCTTTGGACAAAACATTCATCTCAAAATAATTTTGCATATAATAAGGAAATAACCGGAAATATTAGGCTGAAGAATGAAAATACATACGCAGATTTTCCTGATGAGCATCTGCGATTATTGGGTTTGTTCCGCTATTGGAATGTCATTAATTATTTCTATGTATATAAAAATCACATAGATAAGAGTTGGGATGAAGTTTTGTACGAATCCATTCCGTATTTTAAAGGCTCCGATACCAAAGCAAAATATCATCGGGCAATTTATCAGTTTACAAATCAGTTAAGGGATACGCACGCTTCCTATCCGCCGACGATCGACGGCGTTGTATTTGGCGCATACCGGCCCAATTTCAGGATGTTGCTAATAGACAGTACCTTTATTATTAATCAAATCAGGGTGCCGGAATATGAAATAGGGAATTTTAAGGTAGGTGACATTGTTTTATGTGTTGATAATCAAGAAATTCGCGCTTTGGGCGACAGTTTGGCGCAATATGTTTGCGGAGGAAATTATTGGTCAAATCAATCCTTTCTCTGCAATGCCATCCTATCAAGGCGAGACACAAACTCCGTTTTCACTATTTTAAGAGGAAACGATACCTTGCAGTTAAAATCAAAAAATTATACGGCTTATGATTTACACCAACAGCAGAGAAAACAAGAAAGAAAAAATGAAAATAAACGGTTATATAAATGGGTCAACGACAGTATCGCCTATTTCAATTTGAGGTCGGCCACTTATGATAACTTTAAAAAGAACTATAATCCAATAAAATCCGCCTCTGCGATTATTTTAGATTTGAGATGCTATCCGAGTACGGATTTGATAATGAAATTGACAGATGCCTTTGTCCCGCCTCATTCATTTTTTGCTTATTCAACTTATCCGGACGCAAGGTATCCCGGAATGGTGCGTTATATGAAATCAACATCGGAAAATATTGGAAGTAAAGATTACTATAAAGGCAAAATCATTGTTTTGCTCAATGAATGGACGGAAAGTTATTCGGAATATATAACTATGGCATTACAGGCAAATCCAAACACGGTAACCGTAGGAAATAACTCTTCCGGCGCGGATGGCAACGTTACGATTTCCGATTTTCCCGGAAATGTGAAAAGTCTTTATTCAGGGATAGGCATCTACTATCCGGATTTTACGCCAACACAAAGAATTGGCGTAAAGATTGACTATATGGCAGAACCGACAATAGAAAGCATCAAACAGGGAATAGATATTGCATATGAAAAAGCGGTTGAACTTGCAGAAAAATAAGTTAAGAACAACAAAGTCGCAGGAAATAGTTTTTCAAAATCCATTTACATTTGACAAAAAAATGACTATCTTTGGCCATTGCATTTTGCCAAATGCTTTTTTAACAAAGATTTAGAGTGTGGTGTGCTTGGAAAAAAGAAAGGAAAATGGTTGTATATCTTCGATGGAGTATATTATATCCGCGATCAGAAGAAAGATAAATAATTTCCTGAAAAGCGGAATACTAAAAAGTAAGGCTGTTTATGATAACGAACATCATAAAATTGTTATTGTGTATTTTCACGCTGTGTTTTTTTTCTTTTTGCAAACAAAATAAACAAGAAAAACAGGAAGAATACGGTGATTATTCTCTGTTATGGAAAATCAGCAGTAAAGGATTGACTAAGCCATCCTATCTGTTTGGTACATATCATGCTGAAAATCGGTTCTTTTTGGACAGTGTGCCATTTCTTAACCAAGCATTTGATTCAGCAGAACAGTTTATTTACGAAACTGTACAATTATCAAAAAGTGTTGTTGATATTGTCAAAATGCCGCAAAATATTACGTATGAGATGTTGTTGAAAGAAGCCGATTTGTTGATATTAGATTCTATATCAAATAAATATAATATCAAGAATGCTTTTATGATAAAACCAGATGTTCTTCTGGTAGCTTTACAAAACGAGATGATGAAAAAACATCTTGAATATAAAATGAGGGAACAATATATTAAAAACAACCAAATCCTTGACAATTACTATGACGAGATGGATAAGGTGATTAATTTTGCTACTATCGACAGTTATTTACTGATAAAGACGAAAAATAAATCATGTATGCGAATAGGGCTTGATGATATATGCGATCAAGCATTAAAGAATATTTCATCTGATGATTCTGCCGCTTTAAAAATAAGTGCTGAATTTCTTATCAATTGTATAAAGGATCCTGATACGAATATTATTACGCCTTATGAAAAGGAAATTGCAGGATATGAAAGTCAGATTACCGAAAAACCATCATTTATTTCAGTGGGCGTCGGCCACCTGCCTGGTGAATACGGCTTAATAAATCTCTTACGCAAAAAAGGATATAAAGTCGAAAAAGTGTGGAATAACAAATCTAACAAACAGGAAAGGAGGAATCAGAAATCTTCGATGAATTTGGTATTTCGCCTTCCATTATTGAAAGCCTGCTGCGGCGGGAACAAGATGAGGAAGGGCATTTTCATATTCGCTGGGGTTATCAACAGGTAAGTTAATTACATAACTTCAATACCTGTCCGTTTTATCTCGTCGATAAAGGGGTCTCCCTGCAGGAAATAACGTGTAGGATAGGTTTTGGACTGAATGCGAATATACGGGGCTTTGATGCCGATGCGAGAGAACTTGTTCTTGTCGGCAAAGGTAAAGCCGCTGAACTCGTCGGCAACCAAAGCGACGTCAATATCAGACCATTCGTGTTGCGTCCCTTTGGCAAACGAACCGAATAAAATGACCTTACGCAGGTTTACGCCGCTCGAAATAATTTCATTGGCGTAGTTCCTTATTGTTTCTATTGCAGCATCTTGAGTAAGCATTGCCGTATTATATCCGTTTGTTTTAATGTGTCAGTCGTAGGCGTCCGAACAAATTGTGCTGATATTGAAAATATAGTCGGGATAGCGGCTGCTAAGCTGGAAATCGTTGAATTTATCCAAAAACATCAATGTTTCCTCATCGAGAACCACTCCCGCATTGTTTATCAGCCAAATCAGGTTATGAATTTTAGGCGGAACACTGCCTTCGTTGAATTTTATCCAGTGCGCTTTCAACAATTTTTCCAAAGTCAAGTGTGCCCAGAAAAGCGCATGTAAATTTTTATGTGCAGCATACAATACCTGTACCGTATCCCAGTCGTCGGCAGCGGTACGCACCCAGTAATCAATATGTTCCTGCTTTGTCATAAACAATCCTTTGGATTCTGTTCTGCAAAGTTAAAAACATTTTTCGTAAAAGCAAAACCTTGCCTGTGCGTATTTATTTATCGACGCAGGTAAGGCATCAGTCAAAATAAAATACAAACGGATGCAGTATTATCCGCAAAAAGCGGCAATGACGCGCCGACGCATAGCGCAATACGAAGAACAGTATCAAAATCTGCTGCGTCAACAGCGAATAGGCCGCCAACAGTTGGCGCTGGCTAAAAAAACCTTTGAACGCGACTCGCTGATACACGAACAAGGTGGAGTGTCGGGTAAAGAACTGGATGCCAGTCGCAGCACACTGTTGCAAAGTCTGATGTCGCAGGAAAATATGGAAGCTTCCGTCAATAACATGCGCATACAGATCGCGCAATTGAAGGAATCGCTGTTGGATACCGAATATCAGGATACGGAAAAATGCAATGGCTTGCGCTCGCAATTGAGGTCACAATTTTCACAACTCAAGTCTGAATTGCAAGCGTGGGAACTGAGCTATGCGCTTGTCTCGCCGATCGAAGGGAAGATCACTTTTACGCGCTACTGGTCAGAGAATCAAAACGTATTGGCAGGTGAAGAAGTATTCACTGTCATTTCCACCGGCAAGCATGAAATCATCGGCAAAGCCTTGCTGCCGATAGCCCGCTCAGGAAAGGTGAGATCGGGGCAGCGGGTGAATATTCACCTAGAGAATTTCCCCGATACGGAATATGGAATGGTGAAAGGAGTGGTGAAAAATATCTCGCTAGTTCCGGCTCGCGACGGACAGTCGTTCAGTTATACGCTCGAAATAGCACTTCCCGATGGACTTAACACCACTTACAACAAACAACTCCCTTATCTGCCCGACATGCTGGGACAGGCCGATGTCATTACCGAAGATATTTCGCTGCTTGAACGCTTCTTCCTGCCCCTCAAAAAACTGTTTTCGGAATTTAACGGCAGCTAGGCGCTCGGAATGAAATTCTTTACCCTTATAGAGCTATCCGACGATCCATTTGCTGCCGGGTATGAATGAAACAATTTTTATGCTTACAAAACTGCAAACGAATGTACACACAGCAATGCAGGGTATCGCGGCAACGGTAGGCAGCGCCAAATTGTGCTTGAACACGTTTACGCAAAGTCCGAGCCAAAAAATATGCGCAAGATACATCCCATAACTCAGCTTCGACAATTCTGCTACGAAACGCGGGGTTTGAGGGAGGTTGATGCAAGTGAACATCAGGAAAGCGCCCGCTGTGAGCAGCACACAATTGATGGTGCAAAACGACCAGCCGACTTCTATTACAGGAGTCGACAGGATTGTTCCGGGTGTGGCCTGAATATAGAACGAATAAATGGTCAATCCCGCTCCGACAAACAGCGAGATGATTCCCACCGTGAAGCGTTTGGCGGCGTTCCAGGTAAGATGAACACGGATGTAATGCGCCAGCACAAGATACCCCAGATAGCCGGAAAAATACCACAGCAGATGGTATTCGTTCCAAAAACATTGCCCCCACACTTCACCGAACCAGCGGTTGAGAAAAGGCATGCAAGTCGAAATCAGGAACAACAAGAGGAAGAATCGCTCTTCTTTCGCCGTGACCTTGCTCATCCACGGGGAGACGACCGGAATGAACAGATAAAGGCTTAACAAGGGATATATAAACCACAAATGTCCTGCCAGCGTCGGAAAATTCAGAAGTATCCGCGACAGGTCTTTCAGTGAGGTCGCACCATCCAACTGTCCCCACAGCAGGGGTAGCGTGCTGTAAAGAATCATAAAGATAAAAAACGGCGGCAAGACGCGCGTAAAACGCCGCCGATAAAATTGCCAGGAGGTCTGGCCTTCTTTCATCGGGACAAGCAGATAAGCAGACACAATCATGAACAGCGGCACCGCCATACGCGAAAACCCGTCGTAAATCGACACCCACAACCGATCCGCTTCATTGGCTAAGAATGATTGAGGTCCGGCCATATCCGTCGATCCCTCAGCGCCGTAAAAATTTTCACTCGCGTGAACAAACATCACGAGCAAACATGCGAACACGCGCACATAATCCAAAAAAACGATACGTTTCATACGTCAATAATTTATTTTTTTACTTCCGTTATTTCTTTCTTGATAATAAGCGTATTTCCTGCATCTTCTATTTCGAATATATGCGCTCTTTCTCTCCCTCCCGAGTTAGGTTGATGCAAAGCCAGACACAAGCGACCTTCAAGCGTTCGGAACAGCATGCCGTGCCCTCCGTCACGCGTGAATAGGGGTTTCTCTTGTTGTCGCCAAGGACCTGCAACTTTCCCGGTCGACGATTCTGCGATGCCGATAGCATACTCTCCTTCGGGCGTAAAACTTGACCAAATCATCAGTAATTTGTTTGTTTTGGTACGATATAGAAAGCAACCGTCAGTAACATAGCTCTCTGCATTGTTTTTACCCCACGGAGCGCTGGAAGCGTAAAAGAGACGCACTGAACCGCCGCCGGCTTCCGATAAATCTTCTTTCAAAGGCATTAAATTCATCTTCCCATCAACGGTCTGAACCCATTCATGACAATAAATCATATAAGGCTGTCCGTCTTCAACCCATAAAGTACCATCCAATGCCATAAAGTCTTGAGGCGTATGCGGTTTAAGTGAAAAAGGCAAAAACGGCCCTTCCGGCTTATCGGAATGAAAAACCTGTACGCCTCGAAACAAATACTTTGGCCATCCTTCACGGGGCGCTTTCCAGGCTATATCCGAGTTTAATGTAGCAAAAAGATAATATATGCCTCGATAAAAATGTACTTCAGGCGCCCAAACATTCCCTGTAATCCAATTATTTTCCGGCACTTGAAATACGCGTTGCGGTCCTTCCCATCGTTTCAAATCTTTGCTTTTCCAAACTACTACGCCTCCAACTGTTTTATTATCTGCCATTTGCACTGCTGATGAAGCATACATCCAGTAACAGCCATTTGCTTCATCAGTAAGTATAAACGGGTCACGAATGCGGATCTCAGAGATATCTTTAATTGCTGACTGTGGTGATTGCGACGAGGCATTATTCAACATTATCAAAGACAAGATCAATGACAAAACGCTGATTCTTAGATATTTGTTCATATAAGTATTTTAAAAGGTAAAATCGTCAAAAAATATATTTGCAAAAATAACAATAATCATCAATTTTCTTTCCGATTCTGTTTCAAACTTCCGACAAAATTAGTACTTTTACGGAATAATTGCAAGATGGAGTACAGCTATTTCAATCGGGACATCAGTTGGTTGTCATTCAACTATCGGGTGCTGTTGGAAGCGGAAGACGATCGCCTCCCGATATACGAACGTCTGAAATTTCTCTCGATCTATGCCTCCAACCTGGAGGAGTTTTACAAGATTCGGGTTTCAGAACATCGCAGCATCATCATGCGGAAAATCCATTCCGAAGAAGATCCGGCCGAGTCGGAACAGACACTGGAAGAAGTGAAGCGGGAAGTGACACGCCAGCAGGGGGCGTTTACCGCAATCCTCGAAAACAAGATCCTTCCGGCGTTGCGTAACGACAACATCATCCTCTACATGGATTCCCGCGTGGAGCCGTTTCACACAGATTTTATCCGTCATTATTTCGTGGAAGAAATTTTTCCTTTCTTACAGCCGGTTATGATCATGAAAGACGATATCCGGGTTTTCATCCGTGATAACCGGCTCTATCAGGTTGTCCATCTGAAAAAGACAGCATCTTCGACGGAATATTATGCGTTGATCAAAATTCCTTACGCCAAAGTGCCGCGGTTTATTGAACTCCCTTCGCACGATGGCAACAAGTATTTTATGTTTACCGAAGATGTCATTTCGGCAAATCTCCAGTATGTCTTCCCCGGTTTTGAAATCGCCGGCAGTTACAATATCAAGATTTCGCGCGACGCGGATATCTACATCGACGAAGAAATCGTGACGGCGCAGGAAAAACTGGTGGAGACGATTATCAAAAAAGTGAAACGTCGCAAAATCGGCGATCTGAGCCGCTTTGTCTACGATCGGGAGATGCCTTCCGAATGTTTGCATTTCCTGTGCGACGTCTTTGCCATGCAGCCGGAAGACTTGATCCCCGACAACCGGCATCTCAATATGGAAGATCTGGTAAAACTCCCGAATACGCGGTCGAAAACCCTGGAACAAGCGCCGTTGATCCCCATAGAGATTCCTGCATTGATCACATCAGACAACCTGTTGAATATCATAAAAAAACAAGATATTTTCCTGTTTTATCCTTACCATACATTCAACCATTTTATTCGATTCCTGTGTCAGGCCTCGTCCAGCCCGGAAGTGGAAGAGATCTATGTCACACAATACCGCGTGGCGGAAAATTCGGAAGTCATCACCAACCTGATCAACGCGGCGCAACATGGGAAAAAAGTGACGGTGTTCGTAGAATTGAAGGCGCGCTTCGATGAGGAGAACAATCTGTACTCCTCCGAGGCGATGAAGCAGGCGGGTATCCGGATTATTTACAGTTTACCGGGATTGAAAGTGCATGCTAAAGTCGCCCTGGTAAAGGAAAAATCGGGATTGGCGTATGCCTACCTGAGCACCGGCAATTTCAACGAGAAAACCGCCTCGATCTACAGCGATATGTCCGTCATGACTTCCAACCGAAAGCTGACAGACGAGATTCTGAGAGTGTTTGATGTGTTGAAAGGGAGAGTGAAAAAGATGAGTTTCCACCACATCCTGGTTTCGCAATTCAATATGGTGCCCACACTGAAAGAGCTGATTCAGCGGGAGATAGCGCATGTGCAGCAAGGGAGGAAAGGCTATATCATTCTGAAAATGAACGGGCTGCAAGACAAGGACATGATCGATGAACTGTATAAGGCCTCCGAAGCCGGAGTTGAAATCGACTTGATCGTCAGAGGCATCTGCTGTCTGGTGCCGAACCAGCCGTTCAGTAAAAATATCCGCATCACCCGGATCGTAGACATGTTCCTGGAACATGCACGGATCTGGTATTTCTTCAACGACGGGCAACAAGACCTGTTCCTTTCTTCAGCAGACTGGATGCGCCGCAATCTCTACCGACGCATTGAGACGGCATTCCCGGTCTGGGACAAACAAATCAAAGCGCTGATCCTCGAAATCCTCGATATACAGTTGCAGGACAATGTCAAAGCTTGCCGCATCGACGAGCATCTTCGGAATGACTTCAAACGGGATGCTACGCAAAAGGAGGTATGGTCGCAAAAGGAGATTTATCGATTACTTGTAAAACAAAAAGACCTGTTTACGATCAAATGAAGGGCAATACGCTTATCTTCGTCATCCTTGTCGCCTATTTCCTGGCATTACTCCTGATTTCCTTCTTCATCGGAAGACGTCATTCGGGCAATGAAGCGTTTTTCCTGGGCAACCGCAGGTCTCCCTGGTATATTGTCGCTTTCGGGATGGTCGGGTCATCGCTTTCGGGCGTCACATTCGTTTCCGTGCCGGGCATGGTGCGCGACTTCGACATGACTTACATGCAGATGGTTTTCGGATTCCTGCTGGGGTATGTAGTCATCATTTTTGTCCTGTTGCCGCTCTATTACCGGCTCAACCTGACGAGCATCTATACCTACCTCGATCAAAGGATCGGCAGGCATGCCTACCGCACCGGCACATGGTTTTTCCTGCTCTCTCGCACCGCTTGTGCAGTGACGCGACTGTATATCGCTGTGCTGATCCTCCAGACGTATGTGTTTGAGACATGGGGGATTCCTTTTATCTTGACCGCGCTGATTTTTTTACTGATGATGTGGCTGTATACCTTCAAGAGCGGTGTCCGTACGCTTGTCTGGACAGACCTGTTGCAGACTTTCTTTCTGTTGACGGCATTGGTGTTGATCATCTGGCAGGTGGCGCAAGCGATGCACCTGGATTTGTCGGCATTGATCGCCACTGTGAAAGCAAGTCCGCATTGCAAAATATTTGTTTTTGACGATTGGTTCAGTCGTCAACATTTTGTCAAACAATTTGTCAGCGGCATGTTCGTCACCATTGCGATGACGGGCATTGACCAGGAGATGATGCAAAAGAATTTATCGTGCCGCAATCTGAAAGAAGCGCAGAAAAATGTGGCGACGTATAGCGTGGCTTTTATTCCGGTCAATTTTTTGTTCCTTTGCCTGGGTGTTTTGTTGCTTTATTTCGCTTCGGCTTCTCAAATTGCATTGCCGCAACTCGCCGACGACATCTTGCCGATGATTGTGTCGAATGGATATCTGGGAATGGCTGCGGTATTGTTTTTTACCGTCGGAATTATCGCCGTAACCTTTGCAAGCGCCGATTCCGCGCTGACCGGATTGACTACTTCGATCTGCGTAGATTTGTTGAACATCTCCCAATATTCCAAAACGAAAGCCCGGCGAGTCCGTACCGGCATCCATTTGTTGATTTCGCTGGTTTTCATATTGATTATGCTCGTATTTAAGGCGCTCAATAACACGAGTGTGATCGATGCGATTTATATGATTGTCTCTTATACTTACGGCCCATTGTTGGGGTTGTTTGCCTTCGGGATTCTCTTTAAACGATTGAAGCCGGTGGACAAAGGCGTTCCGTATATTTGTCTGCTATCGCCGCTGTTATGTTTTCTGACAGGTCGGGTGTTGTTTGCCGCCTTTCATTACCGTTTGGGTTATGAATTGTTGATTATGAATATGTTTCTGGTGATATCCGGACTTTTGATTTTATCTTGCAAAAAATGGTGTAAGAAATAAAAAATCACCTACTTTTGTGAAAAATAATTATCTAATTCGGATATGCAGGACTTGATAGAACATTTTGAAAATTACGGACCGAAAACATTGCCTTTCGATCAATGGCTGGCCGACGTATTGGAGGTGCCGTTAGCAACGGTGCAACCTTTCCTGGGGAAAATACAATACCGCAAAGTAGAAAAAAATGAGTTCCTCATCATGCCCGGAACAGTCTGTCCATACACTTATTATGTGGAAAGAGGCGTCTTGCGGATGTATACGATCGACGGTTCCGGCAAAGAACATGTCATACAGTTCGCTCCCGAAGGCTGGTATATCACCGACCGCAAGAGCACTTACCTGGATGAGCCGTCCAGCTATTTTATCCAGGCAATCGAGGATTGTGACCTGGCGCTGATTCCCAAGCATTTCTTGCAGGATATTTCAAAAAAATACCCGCAACTGCTGGAGAAAAACACCTTCATCCTGAATCGTTATATCATGCTGTTGCAGCATCGGGTGACATTATTGCTGAGCGCTACGGCGGAAGAACGCTACCTTGATTTCCTGTCAACTTACAAAGATTTCATCCATCGTGTTCCGCTCTATATGCTTGCTTCCTATTTGGGCATCACGCCCGAAAGCCTGAGCCGTGTGAGGAACGAATTGGCAAAGGGGTAACTCCTCCTTTGTAAACTTCTTTCTTTACCGCTGTTCCGATAAAAAACTTTTTTTAACTCTCCCCTATCAATTTTATCTGAAATATTTATGCGGTTGTGCGTAATAAGCAGATTTTATGCTATCTTTGCTCCCAAATCTTTTGTCGAAAATGAGACGAGTTATATCCCTATTTCTGCTTCTGCTCATGGCGCTGACGACGGTTCAAACGACATGGACGATGCATTTTTGTGGCGGTAGCTTGCGTTATTTCGGTTTTGCAACCGGTGAATCGGGGTGCTGTTGCGGCAGCATGACAGATGACGAGGGATGTGAAAAAGAAAATACAGCGGATGGGACGCCAAGCCTGCATGCACTGTTAGAATCGTGCTGTTCCGATTATACTTTCAAGGTTTCGACCGACGATTATTGCCCGCAAGAGCAGAATGTGAGCGTCGAGGCTGCACAGCAACTGGCGCCTTCCGTTTCCTTCCTGTCCGATTATCCGTTGAATGTGCTTGAGCCGGAAAGCCAAGCGCTTGTTCAACACGTTTTTCCGCCCGGCGCGTATGCTTTGTCCGGGTCTGACCTGCTAAGCTTAATTTGCATCTTACGAATTTGATTCCTTGAGTGTTGGTAACATGCTTATTACCAACTCTGAACGTATGTCGACGCTTCTAAAACAGACAGCGCCGGATCTGGCGTTTTATGTAAATCATTGAACAACAAACAAATTCATAAGAAGTATGCTTAATAAAATCATAAAGTATTTTCTTGACAACAGACTGATAACTGTCTTGTTAGTTATCATTTTAGTTGTGTGGGGCATATCCGTATCCCCATTCGATTGGCACGCAGGTTCGTTGCCTCGCAACCCTGTGCCGGTAGACGCCATACCCGATATTGGTGAGAACCAGCAGATTGTATCAACGGAATGGATGGGACGCTCGCCGAAAGATATTCAGGACCAGGTAACCTATCCCCTCACCACGTCTCTGCTCGGCATTCCGGGCGTGAAGACGATTCGCAGTACATCCATGTTCGGCATGTCGTTTATATACATCATTTTCGACGACAATATTGAATATTACTGGAGTCGGTCGCGTATTCTCGAAAAACTCGGATCACTGCCTGCAGGAACATTGCCTGTCGGGGTACAGCCTGCCTTAGGACCCGACGCTACGGCGCTGGGACAGATATTCTGGTACACCCTCGAAGGGCGTGACCCAGCCACCGGAAAGCCTGCGGGCGGCTGGAATCCCGACGAACTGCGGAGTCTTCAGGATTTTCATGTCAAATATGCGCTATCTTCTGCCGAAGGCGTTGCTGAAGTCGCCTCAATCGGCGGCTTTGTCAGGGAGTATCAGGTAGAGATTAATCCCGATGCGATGCGTGCCTATAACGTTTCGGTAATGGACGTGATGAACGCCGTTCAGAAAAGCAACCTTGACATTGGCGCCGAAACCGTCGAGATGAACCTTGCGGAGTACCTTGTTCGCGGACTTGGGTATATAAAAAATGTGTCAGATTTGGAAGAATCCGTCGTAACGGTAAGAAACGGCATCCCTGTCAGGATAAAGGATGTGGCATTTGTCAATATTGGCGCCGCCACCCGTCGCGGAGGATTGGACAAGGAGGGCGTTGAAGCGGCTGGCGGAGTTGTAGTGGCGCGTTACGGCTCCAATCCGTTGGCGGTAATTGACAATGTAAAAGCCAAAATTGCCGAGATGGAAGCCGCGATGCCGCAAAAAACCTTGCCCGACGGGACGGTATCGAAAGTAACGGTTGTTCCGTTCTACGACCGCACCGGCTTGATTCGCGAAACGGTCGGAACACTCGAAACAGCCCTCTCACACGAGATTCTGATTTGCATTATCGTAGTTATAGTACTGATATTCAACCTTCGAGCATCGGTGGTGATTTCGTGCCTATTGCCAATCGCAGTGCTGTCCACGTTCATCATTATGCGTTACACCGGCGTTGACGCCAATATCGTAGCACTTTCCGGCATCGCCATTGCTATTGGCGTGATGGTGGATGTCGGGGTAGTCATAGTTGAAAATATTGTCCGGTACAGGGAACTGGAAAAATGCAAGGTCAGTGTCGATTTGGTTTACCGCAGCGTGAAAGAGGTAGCAGGGGCATTGGCGACAGGAATGCTGACCACCATTGTCAGTTTCCTGCCCGTCTTTGCGATGCAGGCGCAGGAAGGCAAACTGTTTGGCCCGCTGGCATATACCAAAACTTTCGCCCTCGTTTCGGCTTTTGTGCTTGGTTTTGTGGTGTTGCCTACGATTGCCTATTTCCTCTTTTCGTTGAAAATGAATACGAAGAAAATCCCGACTTTCGTAAAAATCGGAATAGCCTTATTGATAGTAGTTTACTACCTTACATCCGAATGGTTGCCGGTGGGCGCTCATGCCGGTTTTTCGGTCAACTTCATTTTTGTGATAATTGCAATCGGCGTCATTTTAGGCATCCTGTGGGCTTTGGTCGTGTTTTACGAAAAAATATTGCGGTGGTGTCTCGCTAACCGGTGGAAATTCATGCTTATTCCAACGGCAATCTTGGTTTGCGGTGTATTGATATGGCGAAATATGGGCGAAGAATTTATGCCGAGCCTCGATGAGGGTTCGTATCTGCTGATGCCGACAAGTATGCCGCACACGGGTATTGAACAGAATATCAAGCTAATAGGCGCGTTAGACAAGCGCGTATCGTCAATACCGGAGGTAGAAATCACGGTAGGCAAATGGGGACGTGCCAATTCTGCGCTTGACCCAGCTCCGGCGCAGATGTTTGAAAATACGATAAACTATCGCCCTGAGTACATTTTGGACAAAAACGGTCATCGTCAACGGTTCAAGGTGAACAGCAAAGGCGAATTTGTGCTAACGGACGGCACGACCTACAATCCGGCAGACGGTTTCCGCCTCATTCCCGCCGATAGCCTTATCCCCGCACGCAGTGGCGATTATTTTCGGCAGTGGCGCCCGCATATCAGGCGCCCGGACGATATATGGCAGGAGATAGTGAAAGCTACGCACCTGCCGGGACTCACTTCTGCACCCAAACTGCAACCCATCGAAGCGCGTCTGGTGATGCTTTCGACAGGGATGCGTGCACCTATGGGTTTGAAGGTTTCGGGTCCCGATTTGGAAAGCATCGAGCAGGGCGGCAAAGCACTCGAAGCGGTGTTGAAAGAAGTCCCTTCGGTGTTGCCGTCCACTGTTTTTTACGACCGCGCGGTGGGCGCTCCCTACATTGAAATCAAGCTGAACCGCCGCAACATGGCGCGTTACGGTATTACGGTAGCCGATTTGCAGGAAGTCATAAGCGCCGCCATAGGCGGTATGCCGCTCACCACTACGGTGGAAGGACGCGAGCGTTACCCCGTCAGGCTGCGCTATCCGCGCGAACTGCGCGATGACCCGGAAGCCCTTGCCCGAATCATTGTCCCTACGGCTGCCGGAGTGCAGATCCCGCTTGGCGACGTAGCGGAAATTGAATATGCCAAAGGCGCACAGATGATTCAAAGCGAGAACACGTTCCTGACGGGGTATGTGCTGTTCGACAAGGCGGCAAGCAAAGCAGAGGTTGAGGTAGTGCGAGAAGCGGAGCAACTGTTGAAAGAAAGGCTCAAATCGGGGACGTTGCAGCTGCCGCAAGGCGTATCCTGCAAGTTTGCAGGCAATTATGAACAGCAGCAACGCGCCGCCCAACGCCTGCTCATCGTTATTCCGCTCTGCCTGTTGCTAATTTTGTTGATTTTGTATTTCAAATTCCGTACTGTAACGGCTTCGCTGATACACTTTTCGGGCGTATTTGTCGCTTTTTCGGGCGGGTTTATCCTGCTGTGGCTCTACGCCCAGCCGTGGTTTATGAACTTCTCGATTGCTGGGGCAAATTTGCGCGACTTGTTCCAGATGCACCCCATCAACCTGAGTATTGCTGTCTGGGTCGGCTTTATCGCCCTGTTCGGCATTGCTACCGACGACGGCGTGCTGATGGGGACGTATATTCACGATACTTTTCTCGAAAAAAATCCCCGAACGAAGAATGCAATCCGCGAAGCGGTGGTCAGCGCCGGTTTGAAGCGCGTCCGCCCTGCCGCGATGACTACCGCTACCACGCTCATCGCCCTGCTGCCCGTCCTGACCTCGACAGGAAAAGGCTCCGATATTATGATTCCAATGGCTATTCCCACTTTCGGGGGAATGCTGATTCAGTCAATGACAATGTTTATCGTACCTGTATTGCAATGCTGGTGGCGCGAAAGCAAGTCTGAACTGTGATTTAAATGATTATTTTGATTAGTATGATTTTTTATGAAAAAATATATAATTATCGCGCTTGTCCTGCTGAGAGGTAACATATATGGTCAGGGCGCCGATTCGCTTTCCCACTATTTGGAAGTCGCCGCCCGCAACAATCCGGCGGTGATGGCTGCGTTTCATGCTTACGAAGCCTCTTTGGAGAAAATACCTCAAGCGGGCGCGTTTCAAGACCCGCAATTGGAAGCGGGCTTCTTCCTTTCGCCGATGGAATTGGTGGAAGGGCGTCAGATAGCACAGTTTCAATTGATGCAGATGTTTCCTTGGTTTGGAACGCGCAAAGCTGCACGCACCGAAGCTCAACACATGGCGCAGATGGCTTTTGAACAGTTCCGCGAAACGAAAGACAACCTCTATTTTGAGGTCTATACAGAGTGGTTTATCCTTTGCAGCCTGCGGCAAAAACTGCGGAACACGCAGCAGAACGTCGCCTTACTGAAACAGTTGGAACAACTCGCATTGATGAAGTTTTCAACGGGAACAGTCGCCCCCGGAGGATCTACATCGCCGACACGTGAGTCTGCTCCAGCTGCGGCAAGTACGTCCTCTGCCATGTCGATGGGCATGTCCGCTTCCTTGTCGCCATCCCAGCCGGACAATTCTATGTCGTCGATGAGCGGCGCTGTCGGCGGTATGAGCGGCGCTTCATCGGGTATGACGGAAGTTCTTCGTATTCAGTTGGAAACAGTGGAAAGTGAAAGTAGCCTGGAAACCCTTTTGTCCGAAATACGGACAGCAAAAGCACGTTTCAATGCCTTGCTGAACCGCCCGTCCGACAGCGAAGTGATTGTACCTGATACGATTGCCGCCATCCCTTTTTTGCTAAGCGATGAAACAATCGGTCTTATTACCGGTCAAAACCCGATGCTGGGAATGATTCATGAAGAATCGCTTGCCTACAAAGCAAAAGCGGAAATGGACAGGAAAATGGGTTATCCCATGTTCGGGGTCGGACTGCAATATATGCTGATTGGCAAGAAGCCGGAAACGGATATGAGCATGAACAGCATGAACGGCCAGGACATGATAATGCCGATGGTGTCGGTGAGCATTCCCGTTTTTCGCGGCAAATACAAAGCAGCTCGACGCGAATCGCAGTTGCAGCGGCAGGCAAGCGAAGCCAGATATACCGATGCCCTCAACCGTCTGCAAGCCGAATTTTACAGCTTAAAACATCGCTTGGAAGATGCCGAGCGGAAAATCGCCCTCTACAGGAAGCAATCGGAACTTGCAGGAACTACATATAACCTCATGGTACAGGGATTTGCATCCGGAAAAAATGCTCTTGGCGAGGTGATAACCGTCGCGCGACAATTGCTGGATTATCAATTAAAAGAAGCTGAAATAACGGCTGATTACAACACTGCTGTCGCTTCGATTCAAAGATTAATTTCAACTGACAAATATTAAATAAGATGAAACGAGCATGATTTTACCATCATCCTGGTTGATGACAATAATGACATGCGAGTTCCATGCGAACTTTAAAAACAAATTATTGACGTATGAAAACAAAAGAAATTGTAATATGTATTACCATTCTGATTACAGGAATATTTTTGGGATGGTTGCTTTTCGGCGGACGTACCTCAGCGCCCGACCACGATGTGTCGGAACATGCACATTCCTCTGCCGAAGCGCAGGTGTGGACTTGCTCTATGCACCCACAAATACGGCAAGACCAACCGGGCAAATGCCCCATTTGCGCAATGGATTTGATTCCGCTGAAAACGTCGGGTTCAATTTCCGGAGAAAGCATTGATCCTGACGCTGTTATGCTCTCGGAAGAGGCGGCGGCTTTGGCTAATATTCAAACCACAAGGGTCAGCAGATCCAATCCGCTGAAAGAACTCCGTCTGTATGGCACCATTCAGGCAAACCAAAGTCTATTACGCTCGCAAACTTCGCATGTGAGCGGGCGTATCGAGAAACTGTTTATCAATTTCGATGGTGAGTCTGTTCGCGCCGGGCAGGTGATTGCAACCATCTATTCGCCTGACTTGCTGAATGCGCAGCAGGAATTGCTGGAGGCGGTAAAAATGAAAGCGACGCAACCGGCGCTGCTCGCTGCAGCGCGTGAAAAATTACGCCTTTGGAAACTCACCGATCCGCAGATCGCCGCGATCGAACAGTCCGGAGAAGCCTCTTCATTGATCGATATCGAGGCAGAAACAAACGGCGTCGTCGTTGATAAAAAGGTTGAACAGGGCGATTATGTCAATCAGGGCAGTGTTCTGTTCGACTTGGCTGACTTGTCGTCGGTGTGGGCGGTTTTCGACGCTTACGAGGCGGATATTCCGTACCTTAAAACAGGCGATAGGGTTGAATATACCTTGCAGGCGCTGCCGGGAAAGGTTTTTTCGGGACGTATTTCTTTCATCGATCCAATACTCGATAGAATGACCCGCACCGTAAAAGTGCGTGTGGAAACCGCCAATACGGAATTTCAACTGAAACCGGAGATGTATGCAACCGCCATCGTCAAAGCCTCTTTGAAGCAACACGCCGACGAGGTTGTCATTCCCAAAACAGCCGTCTTGTGGACAGGCAAACGTTCCATCGTATATGTCAAACAACCTGCTGCCGAAAAGCCCTTTTTTACGCTTCGCGAGATAGAACTGGGACCCTCGCTGGGTGATTCGTATGTCGTACTGTCTGGCATTGACGAGGGAGAAGAAGTTGTGACTTCCGGAGTGTTCAGCATCGACGCAAGCGCACAGTTGGAAGGCAAGCGCAGCATGATGAACAACGAAGCGATGCCCTCGGTTTCAGGGCACACAGGGCAGGATATTCCTGAAAAGGGTCGTCAGCAAACAAAGCATGGAATGTTGAAGGTCGAAGGGCTGTGCAATATGTGCAAAGAGCGCATCGAAACGGCGGCAAAATCCGTCTCCGGCGTTCTTTCTGCCTCGTGGGACGCCGACAGTAACGAACTGCACGTCAATTACGACGGCGCGAAAACCTCGCCTGACGCCATCGCCAAGGCAGTCGCCAAATCCGGACACGACGCTGATAAGTACAAGGCAGACGATAAGGTTTACAATGCACTGCCAGGTTGTTGCAAGTATAGGAAGTAGTTATTAACAAATGTGCGTTCGACGATTTTTTTGAAATAAAGTTGACAGGCAATAAAAAAGGGAGATCACGAATCGTGTCTCCCTTCCAACTCTAATCAAAATAATCTTTTATATTGATCATAATTGTTTCTTAAAATTAGTTTCGATGTGGTTGTGTGAATGTGATGTAATTGGTCGCCGGACTCCAACTTTCCGATTCTGAAGTGTATTGCGTCCCTACCCAATTTTGACGTCCGCGAACAAGCCCGGTGCGGCTGATGGTGTAAGCAGTCATGCCGTATTGACCGTTGTTGTGCGCTTTTGGATTGTCGATCACCCAAATCCAACTGTTGTAGTAGGTGCCTGTGCCTTTGGCGATTTGCACCACATCGTCGATTGCCATGCGGCAATGATGGGTATCGGTATAGTCGCTGTGCACGCGCGGCAAGGCTATTTCGTAATCCCAGCATACAAATCCGTTGTTGGCTGCCGCTCCGCCACCGTCGTCGATGGTTTTCTTGGTGACCATCACGTCGGGGATGCTGGTGGTATGCGTATTCGAGATGGTGACGCCGCCTGTAAGCCCACCTGTAGGTCCGGTCATGCTAAATCCGACATTGCCTGCAATATTGTAAGAAACACCGCTGGTGAATGAGCTGCTGCCTGTGGTGGTATTGGGCGATGCCTGCGAAAGGTGCACTATATTGTTGTCTTTCAGGTTGAGCGTAGCTTTCGGAATCACGCCGTGTGCAAAGTTGACCGATACCAGCCAGTTGTCGCCATCATATTTGCGTACTACTTCACGTTTATAATCCAGCTGCGAGTTGATGGTATTTATTTCCTGTTCCACCATATAGAAATCGCGGTCTTCATTATAGGAATAGACAGCGGTGATGGTATAGTTTTCTTCCACCAACTGGGTAGCTGTGTAGCCGTCGTTGTTATAACTGGCGGTGCGTTGCAGGTAAACATGTTGGCCGTCGGCGATATTCTCGCCCGAAGCTTTCAGCTGTTTGCTTTCGACGGAAGAGGCGAGAAATTTGTCGATATTGTTCAATACACGCTGTTTTTGCTCATGCGACAGCGTTTTCTGCACCTTTTCGAAGACGGTATCGTTCAAATTTTTGGTGACAAAAACCGGATTGCCATCGGCATCCTTAATCGGATTGCCATCGGCATCTGTCTGCGGTATATTTTCGAGGCGGTTGGTAACAAACGAACAATCTTCGCTGCTTTCCAGGTCTTTGATGACCATCGAAGCGTTTTGATTGTTGAAAATATATGCATCGCAGAAGTCGCCGGATTTCTCGCTGCCTATGTCAATGGATTTTACCGACAGGGTATGATCCATCTCCGTGAGGAATTTTTCCAATTCCGGTTCGTCCGGCGCTACCACCATGATCTGCGAACCACGATTGTAGGCCTCTTTTATTTCCGGCAATTGATTTTCCATTGCCTGCCGAATTCCTTCATTTCCGTTGATAATCACCAAATTGGTGTTGCTATTTACATGACCGCTTTTTTGACCGTGGAAGCGGTCTTGAAACTCGTCGATGTATCGCACTTTCGAAACTACATCCCTGCTGTGCCCGATAATAGAGACAGCCATGTTGTCATGCATGTCGGGAGCTCTCATGTCGTCATCTTTTTCACAACTGGTGACGCAAGCGCAGGCTGCAATTGTCATGCATCCTGCCAAAATTTTCTTGTTTAATACTTTCTTAAAAATGTTCATAATCGTTTTCTTTTAAGTTGATATAAATGTTATTATTGATTTTTTGCAAAGGTACAGCCGTGTCAGGCCGTGAAAATTGATTTATGGTAAGAAATAAACGGAGGGGATCTGTCCATTCCCCGGAACAAGGCAATGAAAACACCCGAACAATGAATACCGACATTATCTTTCGGTATTTCACATAACAATCCCGGATGAATGGGCAGTATCAATTTCCCCACCATTATTATATTGACATTAAATAATTAATATAGTTGAAAGTTGAAATTTGCGTAATTTCTAACTTCGAACTTTAATGCAAATGTAGGGGGTGTTTTTGAACCGTGCAAGTGGCGTTTTGTGACATTTTTGCAATTTTTGCAACTCAGGGTCTTTCAACGCTCCAAAATTTGCAAAATTTGCAAAAAGCTTTTCGGGGAAAGCCATATTTTTGCAATTTCCGCAACTCGGTGCCGCGAGATTATTGATTTTCGCAAAAAAATGACGGTTAAATGATGTTAAATGGAGGTTTTTAACGTCCAATTTATTATTCAGTTCACAATTTTGAGGGTGCCGGCTTTCAGACGGACGAGGTAGATGCCACGGGCAGGTAAGGCGAATTGCAGTTCGCCGCCGCAGGCTTGCAGTTGTTTGATCAGCCTGCCATCGATGCTGTACAGCATGGCGGTTTCGTTGGCCTGCAATCCTCGAATGGTCAATATGCCGTTGTGTACAAAATGAATATATTTTCCTGTATTGTTGATTGTTTTTGAGAGTGATGCGTTTTCGTCCTGTTCTGTCGTCACCACAGAAACGCCCACGTCGATCAGTTGGCCGCCAGCAGTTTGCACACATTTCACTGCCAGCGTGTTTGTGCCTGCCGTCAAAAAGCTTTTATCGAATGCCCAGGTTTGATACGAAGTAGAATAACCGGTACGCGTCAGGGCTAAATTTCCGTTCAGATAAATTTGGCAATCCTCATCGTGCCAAACGGTAAAATAGGCCATTTCGATGGAATCGAGCAAATTCTCATCCAACTCAAAAGTGGTGCGGATAAAAATCTTATTGGTATTCCAGAGGGTATTTTGCAAGTTTTGTTCCGTACCGAAAGGCGCGTTTCCAGTCTGCCACGGACTGTCGTTGAAAACTCGCTGGCTCCAGCTGTCGTCCGGCTCATCGAAAGTATATTTCCATGCTTTGAGTGGGTTGCCGGAGGCAGAGGTCGGTAAGACAATTCTCCGCCGTGCAGGGGCAAGTGCATCAAACCACGCAAAACGGTCTTTGATAAACTGTTTTACAAAATCGATGTACTTGCCGTAAGTATCAAAAAGTGCAACCTCGAACCAGACTTTTCTATTGAGTGAGTTCCATCGTTCGAAATTCAACGCTTGCGATTGTTGCAAAAGCGCCGATTTTTCATCTAAATAATCCAGTAACCGTTGTTCCAGATTTTCGCTTTTCAACTGTTTCCATAACGTTTGAACTTTTTGCCGGGCAGCGGGCGTTTGCATGATTTGCCGGAACCAAAATTGCGCTACGCCGTGCTGCGTACTCAATGTTTCGGTGTAGAGCGGCACCCGCTCATTGGTCTGAAACGCCTGATCGTAGTCCCACACCGGACCGAAATACAGTTTATTGTCGCCGCGTTTTTTATAACATGGAATACACCAATAAGAATCGCAATTGCCCGTCAGTTCGGAGTGGATATAATATTTTGCTGCCGATTCGAGATCTATATAGGTCGACAATGCCAAATCAGGATCTTCAAACAGCAGTTTTTCCGTTTGGGCAATATGGTTTTTGATCCATTCGTATTGCACAGCGAGGTCGTTTTCAGGCGATTTGACGGTAAACGGCAATCCCCGCGGACTGTAAAAGTGGACAGGTTCCTGGTCGGCGTAAGCATCTATTTCCAGATGATAACCGCCCGTGATCGCAGGTTCTGTAATATCATCAGCGGACATTTCGTCAATGTTTATGCGATTTTCGTTGATTTCGATATGGTCGCTTGCCATATAGGTGCCGTAATAAAAGCCGTCAAGCACCACGTCTACCATCACGCACGACGGGGTAAATTCAAAGCCGAGCGATTTGCTGATTTCAAATGCCAGGCCATTTCGCAACAATGTTTTATCTACCGCCAAAGCAATCAATGTCCAGCTTTTGGCATTCGCCGGGAGACCTAAAAAATGCTGTTTCTTATCGAATTTGATTCTGAACGGCTTCTTTTCCATATATTCCCAGGTGGAGTTGCCGCGTCCACGCACCTGAGCATCGTAGATATTGGTGGAGCCGTCGTTGACCACCGCCACTTTTGACGTAACGTACGTTTCTTTGTTTACAAAATCGAAATTGCCTTGCGTTTCAAGGTAGATGGTCGGGAGGTTGGTAAGTTGCCTATAATTCAATGGTTGAACGTCTTTGTCGGCATAATATTCGAGTTCTGCGATGCTGCACCGGTGGTCGGGATTCATACAGCGTACATAACGAAAGGCCTGCGCTCCGATAATGTCGTAAACAGTGTATTTGCCTGCGGCAGGCGCCGAGACAATCGTCAGCAACGTCTGCGGATTGTTGAACTCGGGATTATCTGCTACCTGAAATCGCGAACCGACAAATTGTTGCTCCCTGTCGGGCATCGGATAGATGCGAATTTTACGAATGACGTAACCGGCGCCCAAGTCGAGGCCCACCCAGCCGCCGACGTCACGCGCCATGAAACTCGTCCCTTCGTTGGTATCGAAAGCATTATAACGGTGTCGGGTGTAGTCGTTGTCGGGTACGGTCGCCAACACCGCGCCGCGAAGTTTTTGATAATTATCCAAATCTTGCGCATGCAGCGACAATGGTAACGAAATAGCCGTAAACAAGATGATGATCAGTGATTTCATGCGTCCATAATTCAATTTATATACTTGTGCAAAGATACTACTTTTATACAGAAACTTATGTGTTTTCTTTACAATATATCCTGCTCTTAGCAAGCAATTCAGAAAAATGCGTATTTTTACACTATGAAACATCCGCCGCATCAGAAAGAATTTGACAGGATCTTTACCGATCATTACTCACGTCTGTTCATGTACGCCCTTCATCTGACGAATGATGCAGAGGAGAGTAAGGATATTGTCAGCGATGTTTTTGAGCGGTTATGGCGGAACTTTTCTTCGATAAACGAATCCACCTTGCCTTCTTACCTCACCACCAGCGTACGTAACAAATGTATCGACTACCTGCGGCACAACATTGTCGCAAGTAACTTCTTGACGGCTTACCTGAAAGAGACGGAATTGTTCTATTCCAATTATTCGGAAGAAATAGCGAAAGACCGACTGGTGCAAAGGATGTTGGAAGAGTTGCCGCCCCTTACGCGTCACATACTTGAAGAATGTTATTTGCGACGAAACAAATACAGCGAAGTGGCGGAAAAAATGAATATCAGTCCGAATACTGTTAAAAAACATATTTCCAAAGCACTGAAATTATTGCGCGAGAAATTTAATGGTGAAAATAGATTGATTGAGATACCTGATAACGATATTGATCCGTATAATAAATAGAAACAATAGCAAAAATGGAAGATCATTCGACAGATAATCGCTTGGACTACTTGCCCGAAGAAGTGGCTCTGCGCCACTCCTTATTAAAAAAGAACGTCAAGCAGCCCGACGTGAAAAAGGAACTGGCACGATTCCATCGTGAACATCGCACGGAACGTCCACGCAGGAGCGTTATCGTTATTTTGAGCGCTTTGACTGGAGCTGTCGCGGCACTTTTGCTTGTATTTTTGATTCGGAAAACGGAAGTGAACGATGCCCGACAAGATCGTCCCGTTACTGTTTACCATGCCGACAATACGTCAACGGAAGTCACCCTACAGGACAACAGTGGCGCGACGCTGACGCTGGACAGTAACCGAGAAAGCATAGATACCCTGCTGGGTCGCTACGGTGCCGTCGTGAACATAGAAACAAACACCTTATGCTATCAGGGCCAGACCGAAGCAGGAGAAAAAGAAGTCCGGATGCAAACACTCACCACGCCGCGGAAAAAAGAGTTTAAGGTAATCTTGGCAGACGGCACGGAAGTCTGGTTGAATGCGGAAAGCCAACTTTCCTATCCCGCTGTATTTAAGGGCGACAGACGGACGATATTCCTACAGGGCGAGGCATATTTTAAAGTGACTGCAGACGAGCAACATCCGTTCCTGGTGCAAACAGAGAACATGCAAACAACGGTCTTGGGCACAGAATTTAACGTGCGCTGCTATTCTGTCAACGACACTCATGTGACGCTTGTGCAGGGTTCTGTGGAGGTGGCCGACACACAGGGAGCGCACACTGTGAAGATTATTCCCGGACAGAATGCCTTGCTGAAGTCCGACGGGAGTTTTGATGTCAGGAACGTAGATCTGGCGACCTACATCGAATGGAAAAACGGTTATTTCTATTTTGACGAAAAACCGCTGATAGAAGTTTTGTGCGAACTGGGGCGGTGGTACAATGTGGAAATTGTATTGGCACGTCAGAATATAGGGGATCTGAAAGTGCATTTCGCTGCCGACCGCCGTGAAAGCCTGGAAGAAGCAATTCACTTGCTCAACAGCTTCCGCAAGTTCAAAGTCAGAAAAGAAGATCAAAAACTCATCGTGGAGTAAGAAAGCGCACCCTTCATTCGTTTTCGCTTTTTAACTACGTAGCGTAAATTTGGCCTCCTAAACCGTACCCGATTTATTGCGCTTCTCGTATCTTTAATTAGAAATCTTTATTTTAAACAATTAAATTTACTGATTGAAGATGAAAAATAGTTCTATTCTATTGGGTCTCTTTTTGCTGTTCTCCTTTCAATTCACGTTGATTGCACAGACAGCAAAAGAGAAAACAGTCAGTCTGACGTTTCGAAATGAACCTTTGTCGAAAGCTTTCAAACAGATTGAGAAAGCGTCAGGATATAAAATTCTGTTTACTTCCGACGACATCAAATCGTTGACAACTACCTGTACAATCAAGAACGCCTCTGTGCTGGAGGCTGTGAAGCAAGTGATCGGTCGGCATCCGCTGGATTACACTGTTAAGAACGAGTTTATTACTGTCATCCGAAGAGACGCGCACGCACAAACAGAACAGAAGCGTGTGGCTTCAGGCATTGTGACTGATGCCGACCTGCAGCCGTTGGCAGGCGTCACCGTCATGTCAATCGACAGCAAAACGGGCGTTGTCACAGATAAGAACGGGCGTTTCAGCCTGGAACTTCCCGTCGGTGTTAAACATTTGCAGATTTCCTGCGTGGGAATGAAGACGCAGGTCGTTGACGTTAGTGGCAGCCCGCTGACCATTGTCATGACGGAGGATGTAGCAGAATTTGACGAGGTGGTGGTGACGGGCTACCAAAATATCGCTCGCGAAAAATCGACCGGCGCCATAACGACGGTCAGCGCCGAGAAACTATCAGACCGTTACACCATTAATCTGAAGGACAACCTGGAAGGACGCGTTGCCGGTCTGACCGTTTACGACGGGAAGATGACCATTCGCGGCGCCGGCAGTCTCTATGCCGAGACCTCGCCGCTTTTAGTGGTGGACGGTCTGCCGATAGAAGGCAGCATCGACGACGTCAACCCGTATGACGTCGAGAGCGTAACCGTACTCAAAGACGCCTCGGCAACGGCCATCTACGGCGCCCGCGCTTCCAACGGGATTATCGTTATAAAGACGAAAAGGGCTTCTCAACGTGATAGAATAGACGTGAACGTGTCCGCCAATTTTACGGTTTATCAGAAGAGAGACCTCGATTATGCACACAATTTTTACATGACCCCGGAACAGCAGGTTAATGCCGAAATGGATTACTATCAATATTATTTCAATACGCCTTCGGAAATCCCTGACCCAATCGGAGAAACCGAATTTCAGATATACGGAAGCGGCAACTGGACGCCCTATCTTACCCCGGTACACTATGCTTATTATCAGATGGCTAAGGGCGAAATTTCGCAAAGCGAACTCAGCCAACGAATGAATGTCTTGAAACAGAATAATTTTGCACGTGAGTATGCCGATAAAGTATTGTTAAACAGAATTTTACAGCAATACAATGTGGCCATACGTTCCCGATCCGAAAGTTTTCAGTCCAATCTGGTAATCAACTACAAACATGACAATACAGGTATCATTAAAGCCTCCGACGACAATATATCCATTTGGTATAAAGGCTCTTACGATATGGCTAAGTGGCTGACATTCAATTTTAGCGTCAATAACATCTTTGTGCGCACCGAAGGCAGTAACAGCGCTTATGCCACAGACCCTTTTAATGTGCCTGCATATTATCGATTAACCGATGATAATGGCGATTACGCATGGTATTCGACAGCAGAATACAACATTTACAATACGCTTCCTGAAGAGAATACAGCATTACGCTCAATGAAATTCAATCACCTTGCAGAGTTGTCTTACGACAGGAAAACATCAAGTCGCCGCAACTCACGTCTGCATGGCGAAATGCTTTTAAAAATCATTCCTGAACTGACGGTTAACACACAATTTGTCTATGAATCGGAACGAAACACCGAAAAATCCTATTCGGAAGCAGAAAGTTACATCATGCGCTGGATGCGAAATCTCTATACCAATCAACAGGGCGATGCCTATACCTATCTTATTCCCGAAAATGGCGGCAAACTTGCCACACTCAACACGCAAGGCGAGCATTGGACAGTACGCGGGCAAGCCAATTTCGATAAATCTTTCAGCAAGCATGCTGTTAGCCTCATCGCAGGCTTGGAGTTTCGGCAAACGCTCACTAACGGAACACGCGGATTATTACTTGGTTATGACGACCAATTACAGTCGGACGCCACTTCGACAGTCAACTTCCAAGCCTTGAGTCAGCAGTACATGACTTCCTTTTTCGCACCGGGTTCATACGTCCGCGACCTGATGTATGATGTTTATATCAGACCTTTTATGGGTACTGTCGCCGAGCAACGCCACCGCTACGCCTCCGGTTATGTCAATATGACATATACATACAACGAACGTTATAATCTGTTTGGCTCGTTTCGTAAAGACTACGCCGATGTTTACGGCTTGAACGCCAAGTTCAGAGGTAAACCGCTATGGTCTATCGGCGCCAGTTGGAACATCTTCAAAGAAGATTTTCTGAAAGAGTTAAATCATTTTAACCTGCTACAAATCAGGAGCAGTTACGGCATCACCGGCAACATCTATCAAGGCTCTACCAGTCGTATGACGGCTAATTCATCCGGTTATAACGAAGTAACCAATTTGCCGATGTCAACAATCGAAAGCCCTGCCAATCCGGAACTGAAATGGGAAGAAACCGCCACAACGAATATTGGGCTTGATTTCCGACTGTTAGACCACCGTTTGCGCGGCGCTTTCGACTGGTATCATAAGAATGGATATAATATATTCTCCTACAAGACATTAGACCCTACTAACGGCTTCACCGGTCTGGTCATGAACATGGCGTCGGTCAAAAACGACGGGCTGGAATTGTCTCTGGCTTATGAATGGTTGAGACCCCAAAATGATATGGGCTTTGGATGGAATATGCAACTGGTTGTATCTCATAATAATAACAAAATAACCAGGGTGGAAAGCCAGGCTACCCGCGCTTATCAACTTATCGATTCACCCTACAAAGAAGGGTACCCCGTCCACGCTTTGTTCTCATATCAGTTTGCAGGCATTGACGACACCGGGACTCCAACATGGTATTCGTCCGATGGGCAACCGGTTACAATTCCAAAGATTGCAGACGTCGACGTTCTGGTCTATTCCGGTCAATCAGACCCCGTCAATGTAATTAGTTTGGATAATCAACTCAAATACAGAAATTTCAGTCTAAATTTACTCATGGCGTATTATGGCGGGCACAAAATGCGGGTGCGTCAGGCGTATGCCTTGTTCAACGATAATATGCCGGCTGTGCTGCCGAACTATTTTCTGAACGCTTGGACGCCGGACAATAAAGATACCGATGTGCCCGGATTTGGCAGATATGCGCCCGCATCAATCCTTGCCGACCAAACCGAAAATACGGATATCTACATTCAACCGGCTGACTTTATTAAGATTAGAAATGTCGTTCTGGGCTATGATTTACCCAAGTTGTTGCTATCGAAAATCGGTTTGAACAGCGCTTCTCTACGCTTCCAACTCGATAATCCAAAGTATCTTTGGGTCAAAAATAAAGTGGATATAGACCCCGAAACCCGCTCGTTGCGAATGCCTTCGTCTTGCATTTTTGGACTCAATATTAACCTTTAAAACAAATTGAAATGAAAATATTATTATTCTCAACATTGTTGATGCTTATTTGCAGTTGCGCTGATTTTACCGATATTGAACCGAAAGGGAAAAACTTGCTGGAGAAAATATCCGATATAGACCAACTGCTTAATTATCAATATAATTATATAAACTCGCCGGAAGTCCCCATCTTGACCGGAGACAGAATGCCGGAAAACGCAGTGAATCTAATCAGCGACCCCGTCAAGACACTTGAAGCGGTATTGCTTACATGGGACGAACAGACCGACCGCGCTGCGCTGACCGTTTCAGATGCGAAATACGACGCTTTCTATGGCATAATCGGTCAAGTTGCTAATGCGGTGCTGTTGATGATTGACGACGCCGAAGGCGACCGTATTACGGCACTCCGCCTCAAAGCGGAAGCATACGTTCTGCGCGCATGGTTTCATTATCTTGCTGTTAATCTTTATGCCAAAGCATATCATCCTGCAACTGCCTCCACCGACGCCGGTGTGGCTTATTCAACTGAAAAGCACTCAGTGACGCAGCCACTGCCAAAATCTTCCGTGCAAGAGGTTTATAATAATATCCTTGCTGATATTCAAGCGGCTCTCGTCCTGAACAGTTTGCCAAACACGCCGCAAAATCTGATGAGAGTATCCAAAGCATTTGCTTATGCCGTTGAAGCAGAGGTGTATATGTCTTTGCGCCAATACGAAAGCGCGATGGAAGCAGCCAATAAGTCGCTCGAAATACAAAACACCATCGATGATTACAGCGACAATCTCACCGAAGGTTTTGATTTGGAGGGTAATGAAGGCGAGTTTTTTGATCGACCTGAGATTCAAAGCCCTGAAGACCTGTTTTATGCTTCGGACAATAATTTTGTGTTTTACGGTTTTTCACCTTCACTGAGCGCCGCGTTTGAGCCTGGAGACATTTTTTTCAATCATGTGGTGAAATTTCCTTCCGAAGCTGCAGCGATGTTTTATGGCTTTCCTATCGACGTCGGTTTTTCGTCAACGGTGTTCTTTAACAATCTCGGACTGACGACAATAGACATGTATCTCGTTAAGGCTGAATGTCTTATAAGAGCAGGGAACGATAACGAAGCGATGGGTATTATCAATGCTATCCGACGGTGCCGCATTGATACCGAATATTATGCTCCACTTACCGGCGTTGATGCTTTTTCCGCGCTCAAAAACTTGTCACATACCGAAAACTTCTACAGCATCAGGCATTTCATCAACCTGAAACGCTGGAATACGGAGGATGCTTACAGGGAAACGATTCACAAAACATTGCAGGGGGTCAACTATGAACTGCGATCGGAATCACCGCTGTGGATTTTCCCTTTCCCGCAAAATGCGACGGCCAATAATCCCTATCTGACACAGAATTACGAATAAATGATCACAAAATTGAATATGTCGTAAGATTTTCTGTTTTTTGACTATTATTCTCAAAACTTTTCTTACCTTTGCCCCGTATTTTGAAAAGTGGATAGATTTGGATTGCTTGCAACCACGGGAAAAAATGCTAAAAAATACCGAAATTCTTTTCTGTATATTCCAGTCGTTCCGAATCTTTATCTTTCCCTTTTTTAATTAGTTTTTTTATTTACTTAAAATTCAAGTTTTTATGAGTTATTTATTCACCTCCGAATCGGTGTCGGAAGGACACCCCGATAAAGTAGCGGATCAAATATCCGATGCTTTGCTTGACGAGTTTTTGGCTTACGACCCAGACTCGAAAGTAGCATGCGAAACGCTGGTAACTACCGGTCAGGTAGTGCTGGCAGGAGAAGTTAAATCAACTGCTTATGTGGATATTCCCGAAGTTGCCCGCCGTGTCATTGAACATATCGGGTACACCAAAAGCGAATATCAGTTCGAAGCAAAATCCTGCGGAATCTTGAGCGCTATCCACGAACAATCTGCCGACATCAATCGCGGTGTAGAACAAAAAGGTGGAGAGAAGGAAGATCCGAACAATCAAGGTGCGGGCGACCAGGGCATGATGTTTGGATATGCAACGAATGAAACGGAAAACTACATGCCGTTGGCATTGGATTTGTCGCATAGCTTGTTGACGGAATTGGCTAAAATACGGAAAACAGAAATCGAATTAATGCCTTATCTGCGGCCGGATGCCAAATCGCAGGTAACCATCCGCTACAATGACAACGGGACGCCCGAATGTATTGACACGATCGTTATTTCCACGCAACACGACGAATTTATACTGCCTGCCGACGACAGCGATGCGGCTCAGGCGGCTGCCGATAAAGCCATGCAAGAACAGATCATCAAGGATGTTAAGCGCACACTGATCCCCAGGGTGAAAGCGCAATATCCGCCCTCAATTCAAGCGCTGTTTAACGATCAGATCAAATACCATATCAATCCTACCGGTAAATTTGTCATCGGCGGACCGCACGGCGATACCGGATTGACAGGACGCAAGATCATCGTCGATACCTACGGAGGCAAGGGGGCTCACGGCGGAGGCGCTTTCTCCGGAAAAGATCCTTCTAAAGTAGACCGCTCGGCGGCTTATGCTGCGCGACATATTGCTAAAAACCTGGTCGCAGCGGGGGTATGCGATGAAGCACTGGTGCAGGTGTCTTATGCGATCGGCGTGGCCGAACCGATGAACATCTTCGTGAATACTTATGGCAAAAGCAATGTCAAGGTGAGCGACGGTGTGATCGCAGATACGGTATCAAAGATTTTTGACATGCGCCCGAAAGCAATTGAAAAGCGACTGAAACTTCGGAAGCCGATCTATTTTGAGACGGCGGCGTACGGTCACATGGGACGCACTCCCGAAATTGTGGAGAAGGTTTTCAGATCGCGTTATAACGCACAGCCGGTCACGGTCAAGGTGGAACTTTTCACATGGGAAAAGTTGGATTGTATAGATGAAATCCGGAAAGCGTTTGGGATAACCGCTTGAAAAGCGGCGTGACTGCCGGTTGCGATTCAAAAATGCCGAATACGGCGGATCCCGAACCCGACATGGAAGCATAGAGCGCTCCTGCGTCGTATAATTGCTGTTTTATCATCCCGATTTCGGGATGACGGACGAAGACGTTCTGCTCAAAGTCGTTGACAAGCTGCCCTTTCCATTCATCGATCGGTTTGACGATAATTTCCAGGATCGAACGGCGAGGCTTTTGCGGTTGAACACCGGCGTATGCTTCTTTTGTGGAAATAGCAATGTCCGGTTTCACCATCAGCAAGTGGTATGCTTTCAGCGAGAGATCTACCGTTGTAAATTTGTCTCCGATGCCTTCGGCAAATACCGGACGATTCTCAATGAAAAACGGACAATCGGCGCCCAGCAGTGACGCCAATGCTTCCAGGCGCCGGTTGTCGATCCCCAATCCGGCAAATTCGTTGAGTATTTTCAACATAAATGCCGCATCCGACGAACCGCCTCCCAGCCCAGCTCCCAATGGGATGTTTTTCCGCAGGTAGACAGCTACTTCCGGAACTTCATACCGACTTTGGAGCAAGCGATAGGCTTTCATTACCAGGTTGTCCGACGGATTTCCCGAAATGGGGGTGCCGTATTGCACAAACACATTTTTTTGATCCTGCGCAGGAACAATCTCAAGCACATCGTTCAGATTGACAGGATAAAAGAGGGTTTCAAGGTTGTGATAACCGTCTTCTCGTTTCGAAATAATATTCAATCCAAGATTGATCTTGGCATTCGGAAAACAAATCATATGATAAATTTCTTTACGATTTACGTATTTTTTAAACAAAGATAATAGGAATAATTCAGATTTACCTATCTTTGCGTGAAAGTTAGTTTGCTTACTTTTTGATAGAATTAATGCCAAAAATTTCACAGGAATGATTGATAATAATGCTGCTGTACTGTTGATATATACAGGAGGAACTATCGGAATGATCGAAAATCCGGAGACCGGAGCTTTACATTCGTTCGATTTTAGTCACCTGAAGCAATATGTGCCTGAATTGAAACGTTTTCATTTTAAGATTGATACCATTCAATTCGACCCGCCCATCGATTCGTCGGATATGGATCTGGAGGGGTGGAGCAAACTGGTGCGAATCATTCAGAAAAGTTACGAGTCATACGATGGTTTTGTTATTCTTCATGGCACGGACACAATGGCTTATTCTGCCTCTGCACTGAGTTTTATGCTGAAAAACCTGAATAAACCTGTAGTTTTGACAGGTTCGCAGTTGCCGATCGGGAAGATACGAACTGATGGAAAAGAAAACCTGATTACCGCACTGGAAATCGCAGTCGATAAAGATCCCGACGGAAAAGCCATCGTACCGGAAGTGTGCGTCTTCTTTCAAACCTACCTGATGCGTGGAAACCGGACAACAAAGGTAAATGTGGAAAATTTCAGGGCTTTCAATTCCTACAATTATCCGATACTGGCAAAGGCCGGCCTTCGTATCCGTTACGACCGAAATCTGATTAACCGTGCCTCGGAATTGCCCACGGAATTTTATTCCAGGTTTGATCCCAACGTGATGATTTTGAAGATTTTTCCGGGAATGTCTATTGAAATTGTCCGCTCCATATTTGGCAATCCGAATCTCAAGGGGGTCGTACTCGAAACTTTTGGCGCAGGAAACTTCCCCGACCGAAAAGACTTCCTGGAGATTATCCGTGCTGCCGTGAAACGCAATATCATTATCGTGAATGTGACCCAATGCAGTTCGGGATCGGTAGAGATGAATCGGTACCGTTCGGGATTGATCTTGGCCAACACAGGGATTTTGTCGGGACACGACATGACGACCGAGGCGGCGGTCACCAAAATGATGTTTTTGCTTGGACAAAAATTGAGCGTGGAAGAAGTAAAAAGTCGGATGACGCAATCCATCATCGGCGAACTCACGATCGACAATCCCTGAGAGACCTCTCATTCCGCAGGATTCAGCATCTTTTCCAGTTTAATCAATTCGTCACGATACTGGGCTGCTTCCAGAAATTCCAGTTTTTTTGCCGCTTCGGTCATTGCCTTTTTCGTCTTCTCAATCAGTTTCAGCAGTTGCGGTTTATCCATGTATTGAACTACCGGATCGGCAACCATCGAAATACCCTCCGGCTCAATGTAAGCGTCCGGTTCAACGTATGAAGGCGTTTTTACCAATGAAGACTGCGTCGCTTTTCGGATTTGCTGGGGAGTGATTCCGTGTTTTTCATTGTATAACAATTGTTTTTCGCGCCTCCGTTCTGTTTCATCGATGGTTTTCTGCATACTGTCGGTAATCTTATCTGCATAAAAAATCACTTTGCCGTTGATATTTCGAGCAGCGCGCCCGGCCGTTTGTGTAAGTGAACGGTGCGATCGCAAGAAACCTTCTTTATCCGTATCCAGTATCGCGACCAACGACACTTCGGGCAGATCCAGACCCTCACGGAGCAGGTTCACGCCGATTAGCACATCGAAATAGCCCTGCCGCAATTTTTCCATGATTTCTATCCGGTCGAGCGTTTCTACATCCGAATGGATGTACGCACATTGAAGCCCCATACGCGTGAAATAGGTCGTCAGTTCTTCCGCCATCCGCTTGGTCAATGTCGTAACCAGCGTTCGTTCATTCAATTGGGTTCGTTGCCTGATTTCTTCCATCAGGTCGTCGATTTGATTGAGGCTCGGACGGACTTCTATCTGAGGGTCAAGCAGTCCGGTAGGGCGGACGAGCTGTTCTACCACCACGCCTTCCGATTTGACAAGTTCGTATTCGGCAGGGGTTGCGCTTACATAGATCGTTTGAGGCGTCAACGATTCGAATTCTTCACTCGTAAGCGGTCGGTTGTCGATGGCGGCCGGCAGCCTGAAGCCATATTCTACCAGGTTTTCTTTTCGGGAATGATCACCCCCGTACATCGCCCTGATTTGCGGAACGGTGACATGGCTTTCGTCGATGACCGTCAGGAAATCCTTTGGAAAATAATCCAGCAAACAAAAAGGCCTGCTTCCAGGAGGACGTCTGTCGAAATAGCGGGAATAATTTTCTATCCCCGAGCAGTACCCCAATTCCCGAATCATTTCCAGGTCGTAAGAAACGCGTTCATACAATCGCTTGGCTTCCTGGATTTTTCCGATGGAATTGAAGAAGGCGACATGTTCGCCGAGATCGGTTTCTATGTCATAGACCGCCTGGTTGATTCGTTCGCGCGTCGTCACAAATATGTTTGCAGGATAAATATTGTACTTGTCGTAGTTGCCAATGACGACGCCGGTTAACGGATCAAAAGTCTGAATTTCCTCAATTTCATCTCCCCAGAAGACCACACGCAGGGCATAATCCAGGTAGGCCAAAAACACGTCGACCGTGTCGCCTTTTACCCTGAAATTTCCTCGGTTAAATTCATTCTGATTCCTGGAATACAAGCTGTCGACCAACTTTCGCAGGAAGACGTTCCGTGAGAAAGTCATCCCTTGCTCAATGGCGATCATGTTTTGCTGGAAATCTTCCGGGTTGCCGATTCCGTAGAGGCAAGATACCGAAGAGACGATGATCACATCGCTTCTCCCTGAGAGCAGGGAAGAGGTGGCGGACAAGCGCAGACGTTCAATCTCCTCATTGATAGAGAGGTCTTTTTCGATGTAGGTGTTTGTCGAAGGAATATATGCTTCCGGTTGATAATAGTCGTAATACGAGACGAAATATTCAACGGCATTTTTTGGAAAAAAACTTTTAAACTCCGAATACAATTGCGCTGCCAGCGTTTTATTGTGGCTCAATACCAATGTTGGCTTCTTGATTTCTTGAATGACATTGGCAATCGTGAAAGTTTTCCCTGAACCCGTAACCCCCAGCAATGTCTGATAGGGCATACCCTGCCTGATTCCGGTGATCAGTTCGGAAATAGCTTCCGGTTGATCGCCGGTCGGTTTGAAGCAAGAAACAAGTTCAAAATCCATTGCACGCCGGATTAGTTCGGCAGGTTCTGCAAATCCGCCAATAGCTCGATGTGCGTGGGATTGAGCGCTTCTTTCTCTATTTGTTTGATTATCAAGTCAACCGACAGTTTCCCCATTTCGGCAATGGGTTGTTGCACAAACGGAATCGGCTCACGGGATAAGTCAAAAGCGTCGTTTTCGTCAAAGCCGATGACTTTCATGTCGCTGGGAATATTGATATTCCGCTTCATCAGATATTTCAGGCTGTGAATCGCGATGCTGTTGGAAGCGAAAAGGATTCCGTCGACCGGGTCAATCCGGGTCAGCAGATCGTCGATGGCTTTCTGAATATTCTCTTCAATCGTTTGATAATTGATTTCCTTGATGAAAGCCGGAACATACATCCCGTTTCTTTTCAACGCTTCGGCGAAACCGTTTCTGCGTTCCTGCATGTGAGGCAGTTCACTCTTGTAGATAATCAAACCGATTCTTTTACATCCCTGATTGATAAGAAATTCCGTTGCACTTCGGGAAGTTTTGAAATTGTCGATCAATACATGGTGCGTGTTGATTTCTTCAAAGTAACGATCCAACAATACAACAGGGACTTTGCTGTTTACCAGGTTGTTGATACTGCCTTGCCCATTTTCTGTCGGAATGATAATAAACCCGTCGACTTGCCGGTTTTTCAACTCTTGGATCATTCGTTCCATTTTTGCATCATTCTCATTGGAGTTTGCAACAATAACGGAGTAACCCAAAGAATCGGCGTATTCTTCAATCCTGAATGCCAATTTGGCAAAAAACTGGTTGGAGCTGTCCGTCACAATCAGCCCGATGGTATTCGAGCTACCCATTCTGAGCGCCCTGGCCATGGCGTTGGGATGATAATTCATCGCTACAGCTTTCTTCCGGATGCGTTCCGCCAATTCCTTGCTAACGCGCCCTTCTTTTTCTTTCCCGTTTAGGACTAAAGAAACAGTTGCATTCGAGACTCCGATTTCTTGTGCAATGTCTTTTAGTGATACACGTGTCATCATAATTACAATACTTTATCGTACAGGCCGCAAAAATAGTAAATTAATCGTTTATGCAATGCTAAAAAAACATGTTTTATAACATGTTTTGCGTTAATTCATCAATTTTTTTATTAAAAACGGGCATTTTTGAAGAAAAAATAATAAACTATCCGGTAAAACGCTGCCGTTTCACGAAGAAAATGAGAAAAATTTTCGAACGAAATAGAAGATTTCAGTTAATCGTTTTTATGCTTTCACAAGGTGTTTTTTTTCGGGAAATTGGATCTGTCTATCTGCGAATTTTTCCGAATTTCCGAATGCTTTGGTATTTTCTCCAGAGATTCAATTTGCGTTCTTTGGGGATTCCGTGACGCGAAATATAATCCGCCACAGCAGTCAGCATCCGTTGTGCGACTTTTCCGTCCAGATGGGGATCGTAGTTATCGATGATCCATTTCCGTTTCTGTGCATACTCCGCTGTTTGAGCTTTGTCGAAAGCTTCTGGAAGATCGTTGACGTCCCGGATGTCTAACCAATAATGCTCATCGGCTACATTATTGCAGGTGATAACCGGCTTGTCAAGCAGCAGTGCTTCGTATACGGCCGACGAGGTGTCGCTGATCATCAAATCGCAAACCATAATATATTTGGTGATCTGGTGGTCGTCAATCCAGATCAGGTGGTCGTGTACCTCCGTGAGTTGCCGGTATTCATCTACCCATTCTTTTCGAGTCAGCGGATGAAATTTCAACAGCACTACCACATCCCGTTCTTTCGATAATCGTATCAAGGCGTCTTTCATGTAAGGCAATGACGTGAGCGAAGGCGAAAAAGTCGGCGCATAAAGCACGAGTAGTTTTCTGTTGTGTCGCGACAGGATTTCATTTTTATAGGGTTCGAAGGCATGCAAATGTTGATAAATCCAATCTTGACGTGGCCATCCGGTTTCTTTAACTTCAAAATCTTTGTATTTTAAAGCCAGTTTTTGAAATTTTTTTGTAAAAAACGGACCTTGAGTCAAATATAAGTCCAAATAGCGTCGAATTACCCAATGGTCTTTCTTTTCTGCTGCATAGCCGTGGAAGATTTCCGCCTTCACGCCGGGAAGATAGTAAGGCACAATGTTCCCGGGCACAAAAATGGCATGAGGCGCGTAATCGTAGATGTCTTGGATGCTGTTGGTCCATGCTACCTGCTCACGCAACGGGAAGTCAGGAATGTGACGTGCATCCACAAACCAGAGCGCTTCGTGTTCGCCGGTTTTGTCGATCTCAGCCTGTAGTGGCGAGAGGATGCTGATGGCATATTGATGTTCGCAAAATAAAACGATCTTCATGGTTCAACACATCTTTAAAGGGATTCGATCACACGCGTTTTGAAAATCAGCCACCGTATCCAGTTCCATGGAGAAACAAGAAGAAGTGTCGACTGCATAAAGTGCAGCGCCTTTGCGGATGAGGTTTTCAAACGCCGCTTCGTAAAATACGTTTGATAGATTTTGCTCGTTGATCATCACATCGAGTTCATAAAATAGCGAGCGTACAAAGCGATTCGAGAGTTTCTCGATTCCGATTGACTCTCCGATCGCCTTTTTTGCGGAGCAGGTCTTGCTGATTTCCACGATCCGGTTGTCCTGCCCGGCGATGACTTTGATTTCTTCATCGCCCAGCTCATGCACGTTCAATGCCAGGCAATCGGGATAGGGCGCGGCCAGTATGGTCGAAATGACGCCGGATTCAAACAGGATATCGCTGTCCAGTAGTAGTATATCTTCGTTCCAAACGAATTGTTTTACCAGCCATAAGGAATAGATGTTGTTCGTCGATTGGTAGCGTTCGTTGCAGACATACACCACTTTCAACTTCGGGAAATGCTCCCCGATAAATGCTTCAATCTTCTCTTTCAGGTAACCCGTCACAATGATTACATCCTCAATCCCGTTCTCAATCAGCGCTTCCAGTGTGCGCTGAAGCAAGCACTTGGAACCGATCCGGAGCAAGCATTTCGGACTGTGGTCGGTCAACGGGCGAAGTCGTGATGCCATGCCGGCAGCAAGAATAACGGCTTTCATGTCAAGAATTAAGATGGGTGGATTTGAGAACCTCTATCACCTGCTTGTTGATGTCGGGTGTTCCGAGCGTGATGCGAAGATGCGTGCGCAAGCCGTCTTCATTCATGAACTTGACGACGATGCGCTTGTCTGCAAACGCTTTTTGCAGTTTTTCTTTCAATGCGATGGGGTACTTGATCAACACAAAATTGGCGTCCGAATTGTAAACCTTAAATCCATCCAGCGGATTCAATTCTTGTTGATACAGCGCTTTGTCCTGTCTCATCAGTGCGGCCTTCTCCAGGTAGAACTCCGTTGACTGCAATGCTGCAATGCCGATTTTTTCAGATAATTTGTTGTAACCGAGATATTTTGTGCTGAATTTTAAGAACGGCTGCAGCGACTTTCCCATGAACGCAAACCCCAGCCTCAGGCCCGGAAGTCCGTAAAATTTCGAGAAAGTGCGGATGATGATTGTATTCGGATATCGGGCAATCAGCGGCGCGATGTAAGAAATATCACTTTGATTGAACAGGGTGTATGCCTCGTCGATAATCACGATGGTATGTTCATCTACGGCCGACAAGATGTACTTTATTTCGGCTGGTTGCAGCGAATTTCCCGTAGGATTGTTTGGGGAGGCCAGCAGGAGCATGTCCGGTTTTTCTTCCCTCAGCAGGCGTTTCATCTCAGGGATATCATATTTGAAATCGTAACCGTCTTCATAAAGAGGATACATCAATGTCTGTCCGTCGACTTCCTCTGCAATCGACTTGTAGTACCACCACGAATAGGCCGGTATGAGAATCTTGCGTTGTTGATGTCCTAGGCTCAGAAAACAGTGAATGACGGATTTGAGGATGTCTTCACCGCCGTAGCCGAGAATCACGTCGGTTTCCGGAACATTGTAGAGCGCCCCGAGGTATCGGGATAATTCACTTTTAATGCCTTGCTGAAAACAACGCGTATAAGTTGTAAATTCTTTCGGAGAAAACGACCGAATCGTCTGTTCTATCAACGGCGCGATTTCGTAACTGTATTCGTTTCTGTCCAAAAAGATCAGATCCGGATTGTCCGATGGATTCATAAATACATAATTTTAGTGAACCGATTTAAAAATCGGGGACAAAGGTATAAAAATATAGCTATTTCTACAATGGTAAAGGTGGTTATAAAAGATTTTTATGGATTTTCCGCCTCCTTCATCTCGCCTTTTGGTAGACGCCAAACATAAAATCGCTCGGATTTTCAGCGATATATTGATCCTCTGCGTCGGACATGGCTTTCAAAACGCTTTGTGTTTCGGAATCATCGCTCACGAAATGATGGGCGATATTTTTCAGCGCACCCATCAGGATATTGCCTCCGAAAGGCCGTTCGACGACCGTCTGGAAGGTCGCATGGATGGCAGGCAAGATCGCTGCCGAATCGACACATTCCGACGGGTCGGCCAGCAACATTCGGAGTAAACCAAAACCGCAAAATCGATTTTTCACTACGCTGGTGCCGTAAATCGTCCTGAATTGTTTGGGCGCCAATTGCAGTGCGTCATTGATGGCAGCGAGTTGTACAGCCGGAAACTGCAATCGGTTAGGCCCTACATATTCGTTGATTATCAGATAACCGCCCGGAAATAAAATAGGATATATCTGATTTTTAATCAAATCATCGACATGATCGAAATGGTGGAGTGATGCGTTGAACAGCACGACATCGAATTTTGCTTTCTGTTGTTTCAGGAACGTGCGGGCGTCCGCACAAACAAACCGCATTTTCGAGCCATCTTGCGATTTGGCTTTTTCCGCCGCAACATCCAGTTGTCCCTGAGCGATATCGACGCAGGTGATTTCACTAAAAACACTACCGGAAGCGAGTTTCAGTTCGTGATTACACCCGCCGGAACCCAGCGAGAGCAGGCTCATCCCTGTTCGGTCGATAAAGATTTGCTGCAACAGAAAGTCTTCATAAATGATATCGCTGTCGCCCGTGATCAGCCGATTCCAGCGTTGTTTCACGGCCGGGACGACATACCATTCCGCGACAGTAACGCCATCGTAGCTAAACGTGTTGCGGGTGCGGCTTCTTCCGCTAAAGTGAAGTTTCCCCAGCAGAAAATTAACTCCTTTTTGCTTGAATTTGAAGTAGATATCAGAAAAATCGTCTTTTGTCAGCAATCTTACCATCCGGCACTGTATTTGAGCGTTTTACGTATTAGAATCTTACTAATGGCCGCTAAAGGTAAATATTTTTTCGACTTTTACCAATATCCGTAGGTGTTTTTCACCATTAGTTATGATTCTCTCCCCCTCATCCCTCATCCCTGATATTGTCCGGAATTGGCGGCAATAATAAGGGAATAAGGGCAACCGGATGTCAAATCTCAGAATGTGAGCTGGTTTCTCCCTCTTCATTATTTACAAAAACAAAACCGCCTCAGGCCCCATATTAAACAACAGATCGATGATGCTGAGGTTAGGGATGAATCCGAATTTGCGTTCAAAAACCTGGTAATACGGCTTGAAATGAAAGAAAGCATCCGGTTTCTTTGGATGAATTTCTGCGCGTAGATCCAGTTCGTGTGATGAAAAATCGATTTTGTATGATGCTGTGTAGCGAATCGAGGAATGAATATCCAGCAGTTGGCACAACAGTTCGCGCAAGGATTCATTGTAATCGAATAAAAAATCAAATCGCTTTGCATAAAAGGGGGCGAAATCTGCCTCATAATATTCGAAAAACGGAGACGATTGGTAGGCCGAGACAATCGCGTTCCAATGCAACTTGCGCCAATTCCCGTGTTCGGAGATGCGGACATCCTTAGTGGGGCATTGCGACGACTGCGGATGCCGGATAGGGATGCTCAATGTCAAGGGACCGTTGGCCGAAGCGATCACGCAACGGTTGCGGTAAGTCTGCTTGAGGTAATTGCAGTGCGATTCGATCATGGCGTCCATTGCTCGGGCAAGCGCTTGATAATAAGCAACGGGAGCAAGGTAAGCGGTAGAAAGATAAACAGTAGAATCATTCATTTTTCACCAGCCGGAACAAGCGTTTCCAACGGATGCCGCCATCGAAAAAGCCACGGTCTTTATCGGTGGAAAGCCAGACAAGAATCGGGCTGCCCACGACATGGTCTTCCGGAACAAATCCCCACGAACGCGAATCGAGCGAGTTGTGCCGGTTGTCTCCCATCATAAAATAATAATCGTATTTGAACGTATAGGTCGAAGCAGGCGCATCGTTGATAAAAACAGCGCCGTCTTTGATGTGCATACGATTGCCTTCGTAATTGACAATACACCGCGAATAGAGCGCAAGGTTCTTTTCATCCAGTTCGACGGTAGCGCCTTTCTTGGGGATCCAGAGCGGCCCGAAATTATCACGTGACCAACCTGTCTGATAACGCTTGCCGGGATAAAAATAATCGCCGCCAAAAGCGTCCGGTTCAACAACCGTCGTTTTCGCCCAGCCCGAATTGCGAATCTTATTCAACGCCTCTTGTGTCAGCGGAATTTTATAGACCGGATTGTAGGCCCCGGTGGAGTCGGGATGAATGCCGAGCAGTTCGAAGGCCAACTCCGAATTGGCCATGCCGTTGACCAGCATTTGATCTTCTTTGCTGACATTCAAGGTGCGGAATTGTTTGTCCGAAAAGAGTTTGCCGGTAGTTTCCACGAAATAGTTCAATTGCATATTTTTAGGATCCGGCAATGGTTTCCCGTCGATATACACTTTGTTATCAATAATTTGCAGCGAATCGCCGGGCATTCCGACACAGCGTTTCACGTAATTTTCGCGGCGGTCGACCGGACGGTATACAATCTCGCCAAAAGTGGCTTTATCTGAATTGACCCGATCACGACCATAGAGGTCGCACAATTGGTAATAATCAGGGTTTTGCTGTCTCAAAGCGACAGTATCGCCGGTGGGGAAATTAAATACGACGATATCGTAGCGCTTCACGTGTCCGAATCCTTTCAACCGGTGATAGGGCCATTGCGGCCACTCGATATAAGATTTACAGTTCAGGATCGGCAAGGTATGTTGCGACAATGGGAAGGAGAGGGGAGTGTTCGGTACGCGCGGTCCGTAACTCAATTTACTCACAAAAAGGTAGTCTCCTACCAGCAGCGTCTTTTCCAACGATGAAGTGGGAATCTTATAATTTTGAAAAATAAAGAGATTGATGAGGTATACCGCTATCAAAGCGAAAAAAATCGCGTCTACCCATTCCGCCAGTTTGCGCACGTGTTTGTTTTCAGTCTTTTTCCAGGCGCCCCAAGGAAGAATTTTGGAAATATAAATATCGAAAAGGACGGGGATTCCCAACAGAAGCCAGTAATTCTTCGTCCAGACGGTAAAGAGAACATATAAAAGAGTAACGATCCCAAATTTAATCCATTGTGCTTTTGTAGCTCGTTTCATATCATTAAAAATTAAAAATATCATCCATCGTAAAGAATCCTGTTTTCCCGTGTAGAAATTCCGCCGCCATTACTGCCCCCAGAGCAAAGCCGTTGCGATTTTTTGCATCGTGTTTGATGCAAATCCTGTCCGCATCCGATTCGTAAATCACTTCATGGATTCCCGGGACCTCGCCTTCGCGTCGCGAAGCGATCAGCAGCGCCGTATCCGGTGTTGCCGATTCGGGTTGAACGCTTGCCGATACGGGGCAATCTGTCCAGTGGGTTTTCCGGTCAATCGCCTCGATGACGGCATTCGCCAGCGTGATTCCCGTACCGCTCGGCGAATCGAGTTTATGGATATGGTGAATTTCTTCCATACGAACATCGTACGAAGGGAATTGATTCATGATGCGTGCCAGGTATTTATTGACGGCAAAAAACACATTGACCCCGATGCTGTAGTTGGATGCATAGAAAAACGTTTTTTGCTCGTTTTTGCAAATTTCCTTTACTTCTGGCAGTCGTTCCAGCCACCCTGTGGTACCTGCGACAACCGGAATGTTGCGATCGAAACATTTGCGGTAGTTGGAGAAGGCAGTGTCCGGTCGCGTAAATTCTATCGCTACATCGGCAGCTAAAAATGCGGGAGAATCAAAATCATCCAAATTGTTGATATCGATGATCGACACGATTTCATGACCGCGTGCTTGCGCAATCTGTCCGATGATCTTCCCCATTTTTCCATATCCGATCAATGCTGCTTTCATCCTTTGTTGCGTCGTTTTTATTGTTTGACGAGTTTCCGGTCATAGACCGTTCCGTCGATCGTAAGTTTCAGGATAAAAGATCCTTTCGCTCCGGCAAGCCGTCCGGCATCGTATGATACCGTCTGCTCACCCTGTTGTGTCCGTTCCGACAGGATGGTCTCCAGTTTGGCTCCCTGCATATTGAACAATTCGATGCTGACGACCGAAGGTTGCGGCAAAGTATAATGAATCGACAGGCGGTCGGTAAAAGGATTGGGCGCCACGCTGAAATCGACTGCGGGTTTGACATCGTCTACGGCCGCAATGACGCGAGAGTCGGGAGAATCCTGTTTTTCGGGATCCAGATTCATATTCAGGAACGAAGTCCTTTCGGTGACGATGCGTTCGCCGGTTTGTGGGTGATAGTAGGCCACTTCCACAGAAAGGAACACCGGATAGCGGACATCCTGCGCATACCAAAGGTATTTAACGATTTCGGAAACGCGCTTGTCGGAACCCCATTGCTCGATTTTTTCTACTGTCTTCGACCGGATGACGGGCAAAGCGACAGCGCCCGGAAGCAAAATGGTGCCTTTGGCATCCACATCGGTAGCATACGTCCCGTGAATGGCGCCGCGCGATTCTCCTTCCAAAAGCACATCCCCTTCAAATGTCCCTTCAAACGAGGTGCCGTAGCCTTCTGGATACATTATTTTGACGATCGGCTTTGAAAAATAATACGTATACGCGCCTCTGCGATATCCCCGGTATTCGATCCGGTCGTCAGCGACTTGATAGAAGAAAAAAAGTCCGTCGTTGCGGGAGATGCCGACATTGCAATCCGCTTCTTCGATGGCCACGACAGGCGACACGTTCACTTCCGAAATGTCGGTCAGTTCCTGGAAATCCCATGTCCGATTGATTCCGGAGGCGCCGGGGTCTTTGTAGACCACTTTTTTGGCTTGATGTTCATTCCCGGGCAGAAAGCCATGGCTTTCCGGCGTTAACTTGATTTGTGATTGCAACGAAAACACGTTGATCAGCACAATCGCTATCAGAGTAAGATGTATCTTCATAAGTTTATCTTTATTTTTTATTTTCAAGAAACAAATATACGTTTTTTTATCATAACATGTATGATCTGAAATAAAAATTGCACTTTCGCACTATAAATTGAAGTAACGGTCAAGCATGAGTTTGGCCGCGACAAAGGAACTGATCTCCGAATGAAGGACTTGCCTCTCTTTTTCCAACAGTTCTTTCACTATCACCGGATTATTATAGAAACGCGATTTCAATTGTTCGTTGATACTCTCGTACATCCAGAATTTGGACTGGCTGTTGCGTTTGTGTTGAAAGTACCCGTTTTGCCTGGTGAAAGCGATATAGTCGAAGATCATTTCCCATACTTCCCGAATACCTGTTTTGTGATAGCCGGAATAAGTCAACACTTTCGGCGTCCAACCGGAGTCGGAAGGTGGAAAAAGATGCAGTGCATTGCGATACTGTGCAGCCGCCAGTTTGGCCTTGTCGATGTTATTTCCATCCGCTTTGTTTACGACGATGCCGTCGGCCATTTCCATAATTCCGCGTTTGATGCCTTGCAGCTCATCGCCGGCGCCCGCCAATTGGATCAACAGGAAAAAATCCACCATCGAATGAACCGCTGTTTCCGATTGCCCGACGCCCACCGTTTCTACAAAAACCGTGTCGAATCCTGCCGCTTCGCAAAGGATGATCGTCTCACGTGTTTTTCGAGCAACACCTCCCAGCGAACCTACCGAAGGCGATGGGCGGATGAAAGCGTGCGGCTCACGCGAGAGTTCTTCCATCCGGGTTTTGTCGCCCAGGATGCTTCCTTTGGAACGTTCGCTGCTGGGGTCGATCGCCAACACGGCAAGTTTCTTTTGATGCGTCTTAATCAGATACATGCCGAAAGCATCGATCGAGGTGCTTTTACCGGCGCCTGGAACCCCGGTGATGCCAATCCGGATGGAATTGCCGGCATGAGGGAGGCATTTTTCTATGATCTGCTGCGCCAGTTGCTGGTGTTCGCTTTTATTGCTTTCCAGCAACGTCACCGCCTGGCTCAAGATGGTGACATTTCCCTGCAAAATCCCTTCCACATACTCCGCCGGAGTATATACGCGGCGAGTTTTCGTTTTTTTGAAATACGGATTCACCGCCGGGAGCTTCTCGACGCCCCGGTTAACCGCAAGTCCCGCGAATTGAGGATCATTTTCAGGGTGATACATGAATATTTTCTGTACTCAATAGATTATTGCTGGATATAATAATGGATTTCCGTCAATGGATTGTTCGGATCGTTGGTGATAATTTCGAGGATGTCGTTGACATTTCGCGTAATCTTTTTCGTTCGGAGCGTCAATTTCAATTCTACGATTTCACCGGGTTTGACGGTCATTTTGGGGGCGGAAACGCTGACTTCCGAGGTGGTCGTCTTCAGGCTCCTGATGATCAGGTCGACCGTTCCGGAATTGGAGACTTTCACGATTTGTGTCGTTTTGTTGCCTATTTTTCCGATTTCACCGAAGTTGACATAACCGGGGAGTGTGGCGATTTTCGGGACTTTTGTCAGGTCAACGCCGGAGAAATTATCCACCACCGTCGCTTCTACTTTGATCTGATTTTCTGTCGTATTCTTGGAAATATTGTTCACAACAATCCCGATATTTCCGCCGTTTCTTCCGTAAGCTTTGACTTGCGTCGCATCGTATACGATCGTCATGATGCCGGGAGAATTTGCCGGAATGGCGGGCGGGTCGGTAGAAATCGACACATAGCCGGGCAGATTGGTATACTTCAGCGTAATCGGATTTGTGCCGGTATTGAATATTTCTACCGCTTCGGTCTTTTTTTCGGTATTGGTGATCATGCCGAGGCGAAATACCGACTGCTTCAACCGCAAGTCGCCTATCCCGACGGGATAAGCTTCTACGGGCGACAATTTGTGGGGAATCACATTGCCTTTGATCATTAATATATGCGGATTGGCCGCGGGATCGTTGGTATAGACGGAAATCTGCTTTTCAAACGGACCCGGACGGCCTTTTGCGCCATACGTCACACTGACGGTGCCTTTGCCTCCCGCCGCGATCGGTTCTTTGGTCCATTCCGGCTTTGTGCATCCGCAAGAAACCGTTACACGCGAAATCACCAACGGGGCGTCTCCGTTATTCACAAGATTGAAAATAATATTCGCATCTCCTGCGTCTTCTTCTATATCACCGAAATTATGATTTGAGACTTCAAACTTGACGGATGGTTTTCCTTGGGCAAGCATCGTGTTTGCAGTGAAAACCAGACAAATGAGTATAAAAACCAACTGTTTCATAAAGCCAATAATTTTTGAGTTAAAAATGGATGACTGTTTCAATAAATCGGCACAAAGGTAATAAACTTTTTGAATACCCGTCGCTTTTACAATCAACAATGGATTTATTAACGAGAAAACTTGCCTTTTTACGCTTGATGATTTCAGCGACCTGGCCACATTAAGCGAAATCGAAATGGCCGCCCCTGACACGATGCGCTGAGTAAATGCTCCTTCGTGTCTCGGTCGTCTTACAAAATGATAGCT
>JAISUK010000072.1 GCA_031272075.1 Dysgonamonadaceae bacterium | reverse complement strand
CCCCGTCACCACCACTTCTTCGATCATCCCCGACTGTTCCTTGAGCACAATCGTTTTCGGCAGTTTCGCGAGCGGGTAGGTTGCGTTTTCGAATCCGACATAAGAAAACAGCAAGGCGGCATTCTCGTCGGCGGTCAACTGAAATTCCCCGTTCACATCTGTGATAGCCCCTTGCTGGGTGCCTTTCACGAGTATTGTGACGCCTATCAAAGGAGATCCCTCCTGATCAACGACGCGACCGGAGACTTTTTTTGTTTGTTGCAGTGAATCCGCAGGCAGGGTTTGTCTACCTGACTTGGCGATCGACACCTGACGGTTGTTGATGGTGTAAACCAGGTCGGTTTCGTTGAACAATTGGTCAAGGATGACATTCAATGTTTTGGAAACGACATGGATATTGACTTTTTTGTCAAGTTCTTTGCGGGTGTTTTCTGAAAAGAAGAACACGTATTCCGATTTTTTTTCGATCTCACCCAGCACTTCTTTGATGGATTGTCGGTTAATTTCGAGCGAGAGTAGCGTATTTTGGGAGTAGATGCCGGAGAAGGCATTCCCGATTCCCAACATGAATAAAATTAACAGGATTTTCATCATACGAAAGACGCAATACAGATCACAAATCGTGATCTTTTTCACACAATGATTTATTTTCATATATTTGCAATGATTTTATAAGTTTGTCTGTAATGAATTTACTTTGAAATCGCTTGCCGGGTAATGTACCAGATTATCCGGCATTTCTTTTATAACTATCTCATACGCATTAATTTATATTTTAATACTATTTCATGTTTAACGTTTACTAATCACTATTTTGTCCTCCTGCATTTCATAATCAATCGGAATCGTATTGTAAATCGTTTGCAGCACATTTTCGATATCGTCGAACAAGACCAGCTTGCCGTGGCATTTCTGCACATTCACATGCGGGTCGTCGCAAACGATCGACACATCGTAATAGCGTGACAAGCGGAGCAGGATGGCAGAAAGCGGTTCGCCGGCGAATTGCAGTACCCCGTCTTTCCAACTGATATAATCGTAGACATCTACCGTTTGTGTGGAGATGTTCTCATCCGATGCGGAAAGCCTTTGGGCGGGCGACAGGCGGAGGTTACGGTTTTGCACTTCGACGTTTACGCTTCCCTCCACCAGGACAACGGACTGTTCGGCATCTTCGCGGTAGGCGGTCACATTAAATCGGGTGCCGAGCACTTCGATCTTCATACGTGAAGTTTGCACAAAAAACGGCTGTGCTTCGTTGCGGGTCACTTCGATGAAAATCTCCCCATCGACCCGTATTTCCCGTTTGTCGGATGCGAATACATTGGGGAAGCGGAGGGTGGTGCCGGCATTCACCCATACTTTCGATCCGTCGGCCAAAGTCAGGTTCAGACGTTTGCCTTTGGGGACAATCAAGGTGTTCATTTCCGTGACGCCCGATGGTTGGTTGGCGGCTTTGAGCTGTCCGCCGGATGCATCGATCACGATCTCGCCTTGTGCGTTGTACACCAGGGAAGCTTCGTTTTCTATTGTGATGGTTTTATTGTTCCCCAGCAATAATTGGATTTCGTTCGGACTTTCGGAGTTGTCCGGCGAGGTAGAGGTGAAATCGTCGATTGCTGCATGCCTGTTGAGATTAAACAGCGACGGGCTGAAGAACAGCAAAAGTGTGGCAATGCAAGCCGCAGCCGCAGCTGAGAAAACGAGATAACGCAACCGTTGTTTTTTCCGGTTGTGTCGTTCTACCATTCCGTAGACCTGTTGCAGTATGTCTTCTTTCTCTTCGGGAGAAAGCGCTTGTTTGTTTAATTGTTTCATGATCGTCTATTCGGCATAATTGACGTTTTTCTACCGGATAGACGGATGGAATTTTATTTTGTTCCCATTTTTTCAAAAATCTTCACCGCGCATGCGCTTCACGGCTCTGGAGACGAGTTTTCTGACCGCGGGCGCCGTCATTTGCAGCATCTTGCCGATCTCTTCATATTCCAATTCCTGAATAAAACGGAGGTATACCGCTTCTTTTTGCCGTTCGGTCAGCAGGTCGAGCAACAGATCGACCCGCTGTTCCAATGCATGTTTTTCTTCCCGTTCGATGATGTCATCCAAAACGGAGGTTTCCAATTGGAAAGGCATATCGGCAACCGCAGTCGCATTTTCTTTGTTTACGGATCGGTAGAGATCGATCAGCCGGTTTCGCAACATGCCGAGCAGATAGTATTTGGGGCGAGTGACGCCTTTCCATTGCTGCTTATTGATATAGAATTTGAAAAACGTGTCTTGAATGGCATCTTTGATGTTTTCGCGTTCAAAACCCAGCCCCAAACCATAAGCAAACAATTCGTCTACGTATTTATGATACAGGGCGACAAACGCTTGCTCATCGTTTTTCAGAAACGATGCCAACAGAAGCCGATCCGCTTCGTCGGATGTATTATCATCGCTGAAATGTTTGTTTTGATTTTCCATTCAAGACTCACGTAATTCACACACATTTATTTTCGTTTGGAGGTGACTTCTCTTTCATATTTCTGAATCTCCGCGATGTAGTCTTCTCCAACAGCGACATTGTTTGTCAGGCAAAAATAATCCCATACGACATTCCATGGCAACGATTTGGCTTCTTCCAGCAGTGCCAGCCGTTCAAAATAATGCCCGTCCGCTTCCTGTTTGCGCAACAAAGCCGTCGGTTCGAGCAATGCCTGCAGGAACGCTTTCTGTGTGGCTCTGATCCCGATTACATAAGCACCCAACCGGTTGATGGAAGCGTCAAAATAATCCAGGCCGACATGAACACGGTTGAGCGCCTCAGCACGAACAATTTCTTTGGCCAATTCCGCCACGTCATCGTTCAAGATCGTCACATGATCGGAATCCCAGCGGATAGGACGACTGACATGCAGCATGATTTCCGGCACGAAGCACAGCAACGATGGGATTTTGTCGGCGATGCTTTCCGAGAGGTGAAAATGGCCGGTATCCAATGTCACGATTTTCTTTCTGTTCACACAATAACTCAGATAGAAATCGTAAGAACCGACGGTATAGCTCTCCAGTCCGATGCCGAACAGTTTTGCTTCGAGGCAGTCTTTCATGTGTGCGTATTCTTCGGTAAACACTTCGTCGAGCGATTGCTCCAGGATGCGACGGTAACAGTAGCGGTTCACTGTCAGGTCTTTCATCCCGTCGTGAACCCAGAGATTCATGATGCAGGGGTCGCCCTGGAACTGCCCGATGGCTTCCGCAATCCGGCGGCAACGTTTGGTATGTTCGATCCAGAAGTCACGTATCGCTTTGTCAGGATTGGCCAGCGTGAGGTCTCCGCTTTTGGGATGTCCGAAAGAAGTGGAGTTGAAGTCGAGCTTCAATCCTTTTTCTTTGGCCCATTGCATCCAGCCGGTGAAATGTGTCGCTTCCACCTGGTCGCGGTCTACAATTCTGCCTCCAAAATCGCCGTAAATCGCATGCAGGTTCAGACGGTGATTTCCGCCGACCAGGGTCAACACTTTTTCGATGTCCTGGCGGATTTCGTCAATATTGCGCGCCTTGCCCGGATAGTTTCCGGTTGCCATGATGCCGCCGCCACTGAGACTGCCCAGATTTTCGAATCCGGTAACATCGTCGGCTTGCCAGCAATGAATAGATACCGAAAGCTGCCGCAGTTTTTCCAATGCCAGGTCAACATTCACTCCCAAAGTCGCATAGCGTTCTTTGGCTATTTCATACCCTCCTCGAATGATTTCTTCTTTTTTCATACGTAAATAATTTGTTTTTAAAAGGTCGTATGGAACTCGCATGTCATTATTGTCATCCACTTGGATGTTTGATAATCATGCTCGTTTCATATTCTACTATTTTTTTTTTCATAACATATTCACTTAATTCAACCATGTTGCACGACAAAAGTACAATAAATTCTTTCATACAATTTTTTTTCAATGGTTATTTTTATACTTTTGCATGATCATGAACTGTCAACTTTCAATTCTTATAAATATGAAGACGAATTTCATTTTAGTAACACTCTTAATTTTTAATGCGATGTGCAGCAATAAATCCAAAGATCCGATGGTGATGATTCGGACAAATTACGGCGATATCACCATCAAATTGTATAATGAGACGCCCGGTCACCGCGACAATTTTCTGGAATTGGCCGGTAAAGGGATTTACGACGGACTGATTTTTCACCGGGTTATCAACGATTTCATGATTCAGGGCGGAAATGCCGAACTGCGGATCAATCGCGATGCCGTTGATCAAAGTCCGGTGAAAGATACAATTCCGAAAGAAATCGTGTTTCCCCTGTATTTTCATAAAAAAGGGGCGCTTGCTGCTGCGCGAAAAGGCGATTTCGTGAATCCGACAAAAGCTTCCGACGGGTCGCAGTTCTACATTGTCACAGGAAAAGTGTTCTCGAATGAAAGCCTGAACGATCTGGAGGCGGCAAAAAGAATTACCTATACGCCCGAGCAGCGAGAAATCTACACAACCCTGGGCGGGACGCCTCATCTGGACAACGAATACACGGTGTTCGGCGAAGTTGTTGAAGGGATGGATGTAGTGGAAAAGATTCAGAAAGTCGCCACCGATGAACGCGATAAACCGTTGCAGGACATCACCATGAAAATCAAAGTAATCCGGTAAACCATTGCCGATTGCTGCAACATTCGGATGTTCATGACAAAACAAGTCATCATCGTCGCAGGCGGGAAAGGCGCCCGCATGGGTTCGGAACTCCCAAAACAGTTTTTGTCGCTGGGCGGTCAACCGGTATTGATGCGTACAATCGAAGCGTTCCTCCGCTACCAACAGTCGGTGGAAATTATGGTCGTGTTGCCGGAAACACAACGTGATTGCTGGCAAGAACTGTGTCACCGCTATGATTTTCATGTTCCGCACCAGGTGGTTTCGGGAGGAGAAACCCGTTTCCATTCGGTGCGCAATGGCCTGAACGCATTGCCTGCCGCATTGGATGAAACCCGTACGTTGGTAGCCATTCACGATGGTGTCAGACCGCTGGTAACGGAAACGGCGATCAGGCAATGTTTTGAAGCGGCGGAGAAACAAGGCTGTGCTTATCCGGTGATTCCGGTAGAAGATACATTAAGGGAAAAACGGACGGACGGCAGCGTGTGGGTTGATCGGAATCGTTATTTTCTGGTGCAGACGCCGCAAGTGTTTCGTCTGGAGATCATTAAAAAGGCCTACCGGCAAGCCTATTCATCGCGTTTTACAGACGATGTGTCTGTCGTGGAAGCTTTGGGCGAGATTCGCCCTTGCGAAGTTGCGGGCGACCGGTTGAATATTAAAATTACCACGCCTGCCGATCTGGTTTTGGCGGAAAAACTTTTACAGTTACAGCATTGGATTTGAGCGTTCAAAATATCATGTACCTGCCGGGCATCGGTCCTCGAAAAGCCGAAGTTTTGAAGAAAGAAATCGATGTGGTAAGCTATGAGGATATGCTGTATTATTTTCCGTTCAGGTATATTGACCGTAGTCGGATTTATACCGTGAAGGAAGTCAGGGAAATAGCTATTCAAACGCCGGTCGACGGTTCCATGCCCCAGATTCAGTTGAAAGGAAAGATTGTGAGTTTCAGTACTTTGGGCGATGGCCGTAAACGTCGACTGACAGCCATTTTTGCCGATCATACCGGCAGCATCGAACTCGTCTGGTTCAATTCGCTGAAAATGATTCAAAACACCTATAAGACAGGAGTCGAATACATCCTTTTCGGCGAGCCGAGGGTGTTCAACGGTCGGTTGAATATTACCCATCCCGAACTCGATACCGAAGACAAATTCCTGGGCGGTGAAGTCGGAAATCAAGGCCAATACCGCACTACGGAAGCGATGAAGAATATTTTTCTTCATTCCCGTGCATTGAAACGGATTGTGATTTCGATACTCGAACTGCTGAAAGAGCCGCTTACCGAAACACTGCCTGATGCGATTCTCGACCGCTTTCGACTCGTCTCGCTGGATGAGGCTATCCGCAATATTCATTTTCCCGCTTCGCCTCAAGCGTTGCGGAACGCCCAGTACCGGCTCAAGTTTGAAGAACTTTTCTATCTGCAACTCAACATCTTGCAGGTCGTGAAATTTCGAAATAAAAAGTTGGGAGGGTTTTGCTTTACACACGTCGGAGATTATTTTAACTCTTTCTATGCTAACAACTTGCCATTTGAATTGACGAATGCGCAAAAGCGGGTTGTACGGGAAATCCGCAAGGACATGAACAGCGGACGACAGATGAACCGACTGTTACAGGGCGATGTGGGTAGCGGGAAGACACTCGTGGCGTTGCTTTCCGTACTGATAGCCCTCGACAATGGATTCCAGGCCGCCATCATGGCGCCGACTGAAATACTTGCTAATCAGCATTTTGATACCATATCTTGTTTTGTCGAAGGTTTGGGAATCAATGTCTGCTTGCTGACCGGTTCGACCCGGAAAAAGGAACGGGAAATAATACTGCCGGCGCTCGAAGCTGGCGAAATCCATCTGCTTATTGGTACGCATGCTTTGATTGAAGATACTGTGAATTTCAACCGGCTCGGACTGGTGGTCATCGACGAACAGCACCGCTTCGGCGTGGCACAGCGCGCCAAACTGTGGGACAAAAACGCTCATCCGCCACACGTGCTCGTGATGACGGCAACGCCTATCCCGCGCACGCTCGCGATGACTTTCTATGGAGATCTCGATGTTTCGGTGATCGACGAACTACCCCCCGGACGCAAACCGATCAAAACCCTCCATATTTACAGCGAACGCCGCAAAAATCTCTACGAATCGGTGCGCAGGCAGTTGCAGCAGGGACGGCAGGTCTATATCGTGTATCCGTTGATTGAAGAGAGTGAGAAAATAGACCTGAAAAATCTGTCCGACGGTTTTGAGACGACAAAAGAAATCTTTCCCGAATACCGCGTCTCGATGGTGCACGGCAAAATGAAACCTGCTGAAAAAGAGGCGGAAATGCAGCGGTTTGTTGCGGGCGAAACGCAGATCATGGTGGCTACGACGGTGATTGAAGTGGGCGTAAACGTCCCCAATGCTTCAGTGATGTTGATAGAAAATGCTGAACGTTTCGGACTGTCGCAATTGCATCAGTTGCGCGGTAGGGTGGGTCGCGGCGCAGATCAGTCTTATTGCATCTTGTTGACGCGCTATGAATTGAGCGAGCAGACCCGTCGGCGTTTGGCCATTATGACAGAGACAAACGACGGCTTTGTGATCGCTGAAGAAGACCTGAAGCTGCGGGGACCGGGCGATATCGACGGCACACAGCAGAGCGGCATTCCTTTCAATCTGAAAATTGCCGATTTGGCTCACGATGGACAGATACTTTCGCTTGTACGCGATCTCGCACAAGAAATCCTCGACGACGATGCCGCATTAGAAAACCCCGAGCACGCACTTTTGAATCGACAGTTGAAGAAATTGAACCGCCGGAAACAGACGGGTTGGTTTATGATCAGTTGAAACAACGTGGAAAATTAACGATGCGAAAGTAGCCAGGCGTCCTCATACGCCGGATTTTTCGCCCTGAAACCGTTCAGATAAGTCTCGGCTTCTTTTTTGTCTGCGAATTGTTCGACATAGATACGGAATCGTCCGTTGCTTTGCAGAATTGCAGCACGTTGAAAATGGGCTTGGACAATGGAGAGTTCTTTTTCTGCTAAACGCTGGGTTGGCAGACTGCCCACGACGATATAATACCTTTTCTTGTTGATTGTTTCAGACTCAACAGCGGGAGTTGCTGCCGGTTCCGAAGTCGTTTTTTCGACTTCAACGTTGGTCACTATATCAATTTCATCTATATTTGCATAGATAGCATCTATATTGGTGGGGTTTATATCATCATGATCTATGTTGGTGATATTAATATCGACAGTATCTATATGTACGGAATCCTCATCTACAGTAATTGGGAATACTACCTCGTGCAAAGGTTGTGGCATTTGTTTCCCGATCATCGAGAATAGTACAGCGGAATTTGTCCGGGTAGTTTGTTCCCCCAACGGAGTGGAAAAAAGCAGGAACAACAATACGACGGCAGCAACGGATCCGACGGCTTTCAAGATGCGTTTATTCAGCGGAATCCAGAGTACATCCGCGTCCTTTTGGCCGGAATCGTCGGCGACGCGCGGCATTTTCTGATCTGCCAGCAGTGGAATGGTAAAATGACTGAATCCATAATTTACTGCATTGCACACCGGAAGATCGACAGGACTGAAAATAATCTTGCTCTCGGAAGACAACTGCAGCTTACCCAACAGGGGAATCTCTACTTTTCGTTCTTCTTTCAGGCGCAGCGCAAGTTCTTCGGAAAAACGACGCACATGCAGATTTGCCTCATTGTAGGAAATCTGTTGCGCTGCCATGATCGAATGGGTGAGTAATCCGTCATTGTGCACCAATTCCGGATTGAAACCAACAGCAACGGTAGGGGCATAGATCCGCCCGAACGTCTGGCTAAACGACAACGGATCGGGATAGACCACAAATGCTCCGAATCCGGGGATCACCACACATTCATGCTTTGTCAGCAAATGAATCAGATGTAGAAATGTTTTTTGCACGTCACAAAAGTAGAAAATAAAATCGAATATTGAGTGGAGAGAAGAAAAAAACTACGGACTCACCAAACGTTTTTCGCGAACAATCAGCGAAGGGAGAATTTTTATAAAATTCCAATATCGGGGGATGTTCTTTTTAGGTTCCTCTAATGCGCGGTACAGCCATTCTAATTTCATCTTTCGCATCCATAAAGGTGCTCGTTTAACCTTTCCCGTACCGGAGTAAAAATTAAAGACAGCGCCGACGCCAAACATCACTCCTCTGTTGAGGAATGGAAGCAGGCTAGCCATAAAAAATTCCTGTTTCGGTGCACCAAGCGATACCCAAATAATATCCGGATTGTCTTTGTTAATGTTTTCTGCTATTGAAGGATAATCAAAATCTTCTACTTTCATGAATGGAAGTTCGGAGAACACCATATCGTTTATTTCGGGGTCGATCTTCGACATATTGGCTTTCAAGCCGTTCAGTATTGTCGCTGTATTGCCCAAAAAATACTGACGATATTTCTTTTTATGAATATATTTGAAGAATAGGTCTGCGCCCGTATACGATTTCAGTTTTTGATGGTGAATTTTACCGAGTATCAACGCCAGCATCGAGCCGTCACACACATTGACCAGCGCGTCATTTACTATATTGCCAAAGACGATATTTCTATTAGCCACTGTCAAGTTATTGCTTTCAACCACACAAACATAGCCTTTCTCCCCGCAGGCAATCGTGTCTTCAATTATCTGATCGACAGTTTGTTTTTCAAATTCAATATTTACGTTAAAGTATTTTTGCATAAATCAATAATTAGAAAAAAAATCACCCTCTCAGGCATTGTTGATAGATGATGTTTAACCGATTCACATACCCATCCACATTGCAAGTGTCGACTATCATCTTGTGTGCATTGTTGGAAAGTGTCTTAAACAGAGCGTGTTCGTATATGATCTTTTTGATTTTAGCAGACAGGTCATGCGGAGATTTTTTTTCAACAATGTAGCCTGTAATGTCGTCCTTCACATACTGTCCTACGGAACCTGCATTGGTGACGAAGGGCACAAGACCGGCGGCCATTGTTTCAAGCAGTGCAATTGGCAGTCCCTCGAACCAGGATGGCAACAGGAAAAAATCCGATTGACTGATAATTGCGTTTTTATGGTCTCCCCAAACTACACCATGGTAAGTGAAATCTTCTTTCAAAATGCTTTCAAACTCAGGGATGATTGATGTGAGGCGACCACTACCACACAGATTGAATTTGAATCTCAGGCCTTCCCGCTTCAACAGCCTGAATGCTTCTGCGATATCGTAAAGCCCTTTTGCTTCGTCCAATCGTCCCATATACAGAAAGACAGGAACAGGGTTCATCGGTTTGCCTGAATATAAAGTCAAGAAAGCATCGTCGATACAGTTCGGCAGGACTGTTGCGCCCTTGTAGCCATAGACCGCAGCGATATTGTTCTTTTCGACTTCACTGAGTACAATGACTGCTTTGCTGCTTGTGAAAAGCTGTTTTGAAAGAAAACGATAAAACGGATTTCCGGTGTTGAACGTCATAAACTTGCCGCCATGGATGTGAAGCACAACCGGCACGCGAAACAAGCGGCACCAGAGCCTGACGATAGATTCCCGCAAAACGCCTTTTTCGTCGAAAGGAAAATTTTGATGCACCAGGTCAATCTTGCACTTCCTCAGCGCAAACGGAAACAGCAACAGTTGTTTGATCGTAAGCAGAAGGGAAAACAGTCTGACAGCATTTTTATCCTTTTTTCCGAAGAGATAGTGATAATAATGTTGCTCGCTGTTATGTTCGATGATTGTGGCAACCATTGAAGATATGCCGCTAACATTATTTTTAGCGTCGAGACTTGGAGATGTTATCAGTATGTTGATTTTTTCTGTTTTTCCCTTCTTCTTCATCCTGAATATGATTTTGTATTTTTTAACGTGTAAAAATACTGATTTATTGTATTCGTAATGACGTATGAAATCATTTACGAAACTCAAAGATAGTATGTATCTTTGTTGTGTTAATTTATTGGCTGCACTTTGCCCGATACCCTGTCATATTCCTGTCACACAAAAACGTGAAGAAAAACGCTATTGCTGGATTAAAAGTGAATACGTTTTCAGATAATTATCCGCTGTCGTGGCGACGTCGAACTGTTGCAGTTTTGTGGCGTCTTGGAGGAAGTAGCTGGTGTTTTGGATGTTACCTGCGCAATAGCTGTTGTAAACTGTCATGATTTTGTCCGCAAGCGCTTGAGGATTGCTTGGTTCAACGGTCAATCCGGCTTGAAGGGTAGACAATATTTCTCTTGGGCCATCAATATTGCTTGCTATTACCGGCAGTCCGGCGGCGAATCCTTCTATCACGGTCAGTCCAAAACCCTCTGACAGCGAAGGCTGTATTAATAAATGATATTCATGCAGGTGTGTTTTTACCCATTGTCTGTCCACTTTTCCCAAAAAAGAAATGTCGTCGGCTACGCCACATTGTTTCGCTTGAATCAATAAATCACTTAACGCGTCGCCGTCTCCGATAAAAGTAAGAGATATATTCGGCGATAAGGGATTGTCTTTTAGCAATCTCAATGCTTCTATTGCGACATGCTGTCCTTTGATAGCCGGACACAATCGGCTCAGAAACACTATTTTAAATTGTTCCGTTGTGGGAATGAAACGGTAATCTGTTCGTTTGTGGTATTCATTACATTTTATTCCGTTGTAGATTACGGTCGCCTGCTTTCCGGAATGGCTATCAACATCCGCTTTTACAGATTCTGATATCGCAAATATTTTTTTGAAATATTTAGTGAAACACCAATTTAGTCCGATTGCATGTACTGTCAGTACTGTCTTAGTTCTATGAAATGCAAATAAAGGCAACAGTTTGATGTCGTGGCAGTGGATGACATCCGGTTTTAGGGTGTTTAGTAAGCGATTGACTTTGATAAAGGCGGTAAACAGTTGTAATCTACTGTGTTCTTTTCTGTTTATCAAATGAATATTCACTTTTTTGTCTATGGTATTACGCAAGTGAGTATCGACAACATCATTCACTATCAGCAGGCTGACGGATGCATGGAGGCATTGCCGGTTGATAATGTCAATCAGCATTGTTTCGGCGCCGCCTGTTGTGAGATTAAATGTCACATGCAGTATATTCATTCGCTCTTTTTGAAGTAGTTTTTAATCGCTGAGAATGCAAAAATAGCGATTTTCAGGAAAAAACCCAATTTGAGCCGTGATAAAATTCGGTAAAAGAAAGGTGTTGTTACCTTGTTTTCTTTAGCAAAGGCTTCCAGAGTACGGTTTTCATGGTAAAGACCTAACGCCACCCCCAATAAATATTGTCGTCGGATATGGCTGCCCAAGCTATCGTATGCAGAAAGATTAAGATAATCTGCGGCAAAAAGATTCAAGGATTCTTTTAATGCAATATACTGATTATTAAGCGATTTTCTATTGTTGAGTTGGCTAGTTTTTGTTACAGAATCAAAACGGTTGCGCTCGCGGAGTACCACTATTTCCTTGATAAACAGCTGTCGTTTTTCTTCCCTGTACAATTTCAGGAAATTGATATACTCATAAATTCTAAGTTGCTCATTAAAAGGAAAAGATTGTAGCAACGGGCGAGAAATGACATGCGCAAAATCGCCTGAAACTTTTCCTGTAAGGAAATCTTCAAAATGCAATTCAGTTATCCGGTTGTAAAGCGACGGATGACTGTTGTAATAATCCATTCTGTCGTCTTGCGAGAAAAGATAATGCTGGTATCCGGGATTTTCTGTAATCGTCCTGTTGATAAAATGCAAAGCGTTATCGGCAAAATAATCATCGCTATCAAGAAAAATTGCATAATCGCCTGTACTATTGGAAATTGCATGATTCCTGGCTGCGTTGACTCCCTGATTATCTTCAAACTGATAAAAGCGGATAAAGGGATATTTGCGGGTTAAACTTTCGATAACAGAAGCGGTATTATCAACTGACGCATCGTCAACAATGAGCATCTCAAGGTATGGATAGTCCTGATTTGCAACGCTCTCGATGCATCTTCCTATACAATCTTCGCGGTTATAAACCGGCGTAATGACCGAAAAACTGACCATCTTATCCATTGTTGTATATTTCTTTCTGTTCCTTTCCCTTGTTTACTGTTATTTTCAAGATTTCCGGTCTGAAAGTGCGGACGTTCTCTTTATCGTAATTGATGTTGAGTGTATAACCGTCTAAATAATAATCGTTAAGCAGTTTTTGGGATATCTCTAAATTGTTATTCCGTGCGACGGTTTGAACGCGATTGAGTTCAAAGCCTGCCAGACAACTCTGTTCATTTGCAAAAACCCGTTGAAAGAGGCGTTTCTCTCCGACATAGCAGGCGACATTGCCCTCCAGCGTATTGGGATTGTTAAACAGGATTTTGTTGATAATATGCAACAATTTGTCTTTTGGATAGATATGTCCGTCGACGGAAAATGGATAGCCCCAGTCGGTAGCAAAGTCATTTTCATAGACATCCCAAGAGATCCAATCGCCGGTAGTTTCATAAACGCCTCCCGAAAGATTTGCTCCATGCCGGAGGCTGAATGATTCTATGTTTTGCAGACGGTCAGGTAAGATGATGTCGCGATAAAAGACGCTGTCGTCAGTAAGAAAAATGATATGTTTTGCTTCGCTTTCAGCGAGTAGCTTTATGAGCGCTGCTCTAAAGTCGGTTTTGTTTCTGCGCAGACGTTTGTATTTCAGCAGCCAATACAGGTTGTGCCAATATAAAACGTCGAAGTTTGATTGCAAGTGAGGCTTCGAATATTCTTTCTCTTCAATCCACGACGTGTTCCGATACTTTTCCCTCAATAGCGCATAGCCCGCTCTGTAGGCATCCTCTGAGGCGCTGAAGAGGACATTTACGTTGAGCCGTTTGTCAATGTCGTGCCGATTGATGCTTTGGAGCAGCAAGTCAAGCTGCATGGCGCGGTCGCGAGAAAAGATGACGGTTTCTATCATGGTCGCTTCATTCTTAAGTTGAAAAATTGAGATAATCGTCTGATAAATGGTTTCATATATTCATTTATTTTTAACTATCCAATACCCCCCTTTATCGGGACCGATGCGTTCGATAATGCCACAAGATTTCAATTTTGTCATTCTGTTTTTGGTAACGGTAATACCTTTGCTGATGGTTTTTGCAATAATTGGTATACTAATGTATTGATTATCCCTAATTAATTCGATAATCAACGCGTCAACTTCGTCAATATTCAGGTCAATATTCAGGTCGGTTTTCAGGTCGGTTTTCAGGTCGGTTTTCAGGTCGGTTTTCAGGTCGGTTTTCAGGTCGGTTTTCAGGTCGGTTTTCAGGTCGGTTTCTGAATTATTGACTAAAACCGCATTTACTGGAGCAACAAAATCAGATAATTTTTCTTTAAAAAGAGTAACTTGAAACCCATTTGTGATTTCCTCGAATATCGGTGCTTTCACTCCGTAATCGCGACAAATGTCGCGTATACGGGTAATGCCCGTTCCGTATTTCTCTATCATTCCTATCTCTTTAAATGCTTTTGCTATCAATTTATTGCGTGATTTTGACGAGTATTTTCCTGAGAGTAAATCTTCAAGCGTATTTCCACCATAAAGTTTGCCGGGATTATAAAATTCAATGCGGTCGTCAAAAATTTTAATCACACTGCCCGAACTGTCCTGATAGTCGCGATGAACGACCATATTAATAACTATCTCGCGAATAGCATCTCTGGGATAATCGAAGCGTTCAATCCGCTGGGGTTCGCCTGTAATGATGTATTCTACCATCAAATGTTTTTTGATAAATGCCAGAATCTCATCTACTTCCGAGAACAAGTCAGTACTTAACGAAATGCTGTCTATGATTGTTATATGACTTTTGAAACGCCCTATTTGAATATCGCTTATTGGACAATAGTTTTCTACGAACAATAGATAACAACCGAACGTGGGCCGACCGTCGCGAATAAATTCCATTTTTTCAAGAATATCCCTGTCAGTTGTTGGTGGACTAAACGAGCCTTTTTCTCGTAATATTTCAGTAAATCGTGTGATTTTCTCCATAGAAAGATTATCAATGCTGTGGTTCGGATCGGCATGATAATCCCAACTTGAATTTATAGTCTGCAAGTGCATATTGACAACCTCCGATAAGGACAGCAAATGATTGGAATTGCTCACGCGCTTGTAATAGCGCCCTCTAATGGAAACCGGCTTGATTGGATATTCCTGCACTGAGAACGCAAGTGTCTGCAAGCCATCCCTCTCTATCACTTCCCAATCCGGAATTATTTGCGGCTGTGTCTTGGTCTTTATCGCGTTGACCCATGTTTGAATACTCTCTTTGCCAATGGTAAAGCCTTTCAACGGCTTGCCACTGTTATCGACGCCAACGAGAACAGTTCCCCCCTTGGTATTTGCAAAAGCAACCAGTGCTTCAATGACGTCTTCATTGAAACAATGCTTAAACTCAATATGTTGGCTCTCCTTCATGTTGTCAAATCTGTACAAATTATGGCAAATATAGCGCTTATTTTCCAATTATCAACAAAAACGCAGCCCAACTGTTCCCAACGCAGATTCATCTCATAATAGTCATTAATATAAAAAGAAATGTGTTATAATCGTCTGATAAATGGTTTTACATATTCATATTTAAATTGTTTATAAATACTTGTTGCGAAACATAAAATCCACTCACATTTCGTTTGAAAGGCGTTTTTATGAACACTTTCGTTTAATGGTCGATACTCGCCAAATTGAAGAATCTGCTCTTTGCGATATTGACGTTTTGAAGTCTTCAGCGTAAAGAGGTTTATTTTATGAAATGCGCCGTAGCGGAGGTAGATGATGTTGTTTTCGAGCTGTTGCAAGCCGTTGGCGCTCAATTTGTGAGGCTGGTCTTCGAGGTAGATGCCCAGCGGCTCGGAAGTCTTGACAAACTGGAAATGCAGCGCGGCGCGAATCTGGAAATCAAAGTCGGCCGCACATCTGAATTGCTCGTCATAGTAGCCTATCTCCGAATGAATCGACTTGCGCCACATCTGAAAGCACGAGATAAAGTATGATTGCAGGAACGCTTTCGGGCAATCGCTGTACTGCGGGCTGTGAGTACAAAATTTGCCTTTATCGCCATATTTCTTTGATACCCAAATATCTCCATAAGCCACTGCCGCACTTGGATTGTTATCAAGGGCTTCCGCTTGCCGGATTATACTGTCGGGGAAGCGCACGTCATCCACATTCCAAACAGTAATGTATTCACCTTTAGATATTTGTATCCCTCTATTCCAGGTTCTGTAAAGCGATTCGCGCTCAGGAATTATGATATGCTTAACAAAATCCGCTTTCAGAAGAAACGGCTGTAAAATATCCAGTTCCTTTTCACTTGGTGCGTTATGCAGCAGAAGTACCTCAATCGTTTCTTTTCCCTCTATTGCCATAAGCGCTTCGAGGAAAGACGATAAAAATGTTTCGCAGTGATAAAGCGAACATAGTACAGTGATATTAGGTTTGCTGTGCATCTTTTTTCGCGTGTTCTTCTTGTGTCTGATTAATAATATGATAACTAAGCATGGGCAGAAGGAATGTGTAAGGATGGCTCAAGTTTGCCGAGAAAAAAGACACTCCGAAAACGAGCACCATATAAGTAAATGACTGCAATCCAAGCGGATTGTCTTTGTGTCGGTAAAAATAGACAGTCAACAATATTAAAGGCAACATAATCAATGCGGTACCAAGATATCCAAACCGAATTAAAAACATAGAATAGGCAATATCGCCCGTGTCAACCTGGACAGCTTTCCCTGACATATCATCCGTCAATCCAATATCAAAATTAAACATTTTTGAGGTCCCCTTCGCATCTTCAGGAATTAAACCGGCACCGATAAGCATGGCTTTGGGGTGTTCCAACAGATACATGTTACGTTCTACCAAATGCGCCATCCTGAAAGTGAAAGTGGATTGTTGCAGTTCCTCAATATCAATTTCCGTTTCAATCTCGGCAAGATTTCCCGACATGAAATGTTGAATGTCGGTAAAGGTTCGCGACTTGACAAAACGATAACCTTCAAAAACGACGAAAGTGCCGACAAGCACCGCTCCCACAGCCAAAACTTTGATTCTTTGCAGACGGGGAAGGCGTAATACCAAACCCAGAAACAGTGCAATAAAGAAAAATCCGATCAAACTGCGATGAAAAGCAGCCAACAACGCAATGATCATTATCGCAGCCGTGATTGGTTGAAGCAGCCCTTTGGCGGGACTGCGGAAAATAGCGATATATACAAAGAAATACAGCATGGCCGGATGGTTATAGTATCGCGGAAAAATCATTCCGAATAATTTGGCCTTTGCCACAGCGCCTTCGTTCAAGATACTTTCTTCAAAGAACAGCTGCAACAGATACAACACAGAGCAAACGACGGTTACATAAAACAGCAGGGTCATCAACTGCTCCAATCGTTGCTTATCAACCTTTCTGAAAACAAACCACGCCAGCCAGAAGAACAAGAAACGACAGGTGCGGATAATGCCCGCAAACTCGAAATGCAGAATCACTTTGCTGTATGCAATACAGGCGATCAGAAACAAGCCGAGAAAGAGCAGGTATTTTGTTAAGAAGTCTTTTCTCAAAAAAGACTGATAGTCACAGACACATTCGAACGCAACGATGAACGCAAGCATAATCAGCGCATAGTCCATGCCTTTGGAAAAAAAACCGAACTTGGTCACTTCTTCCGGAATAAGGTCGAAGCCTGAAGTGACAAAGAAAAAGAACATAGTCAAGGCCAAGAGCTTAAAATCCCTGATATATAGAAAGATTGCTATGAAGACGACGAGTAGAAATGCCATGACAATTTATTTGTTCCAAATGCCGGAGGCTTTGTTGTTTATTAATTTGTTGAGTTGTATTGGCGCCCAAATGATGCGCGGGAGGTAAACCAAACAAGGCGCAAGCACAATTCCGGGCGCTCCCCAAAGGGTTCCCAGAAACCATGCCGCTGGAATAATCAACAGCAATTCAAAAACGGCGCTGTATACTTGAAGTTTCACTTTACCGATGCCATTTAACGGGAAAATGTAAATGTTTGTCCAACAGAGAACTATCGTAAACAAACAAACTGCCGTCGACATTAACATGGTTATATCCAATTCATTGCTTTCTTGTGTCCAATAATTTACCCAAAGATAATAAATCAACGGCGATGCAATGAGTAAAACAATCTGGACGCCAATGAAATACAGAAAAAATTTATTCAAATGACGGATAGATTTTTTCATCCACTCAAAATCTCCCTTCGAATAGGCGTCCGTAAAGGATGTCCAATAAGGCAAAATGATGATTCCCATAACGTTGAATGCCACACTAAACAAGCGAAAGGCGGTGTTGTAATTCGTTACTTCCACCGAGCCGGCCACACGTTGAATAATAAAAATCAATGCCTGTGTAGTCAAAAAAGCAGCGAACGAGGTGATAAAGAATTTGACTCCCAGATTCAGCATGTTTCCGGCAAGGCTAAAATGAATATAGCGAAAAGAGGGTCTCCATATTTTGTAGCGCGTGTTAAAAAGATAGATATTGGCGATCAAATAAACGATAATCGGCGCAAATCCGCTGACCAATCCGAGATAAATCAATGATGGGGAGGTCGTTTTGGTAAGAATGAAAATGCCCGCGAGCGTCAGCAACTGTCCCAGCATATCAAGATATGCTGCGATGGCGGGACGCTGGTCGGCTGCAACCACGCTTTTTATCAGATTCAAAATGAACGTAAAGAAAAAAGCAATCACACAGATCCATACAAAACCTGTAATTTCAGCATTATATTCAGGATTTTCATTCTTTAGAATCGATGTCCAGTCCAGATGTGGATTGATCAGACAAAATAATGCAAAAATGGCGATGCAGATAAGCGTGATGATCGCGTAAGTGGAACTGATATATTTTCTGCATAAATCGTTGTTACCGACTGCTTTGGCTTCAGCTACACGGTTGCGCATCCCCAGTCCGAACCCTATATCAAACAGATTGAGCCACATGATCATGGAATAAAGCGTCAGCCACAATCCGTTTCTTTCAGGGTTGGCATAATCGATGGTTAAGGGCACCATTATCGTAGAAATAATGATGGTTATTCCCTTGATAATGAACGACGCGGCAATGTTTTTTTTCGTTAAGACAGTCCGTTCGTTGCCCTTATTCAAAAATGTCAATATTTTATCCCTGATGGTTTTGAACATTTGCTTTTCTCCTGCTGCGATTCTTGAAAAACGGTATGATTAGGTAGATGAACGAAATCGGCAATACGAATCCGCCCAGCAAAATAGTGGTTAGCGCTACCTTCAACATGTTGGGTTCTACGGGCTTGAGTTCGGCATAAGGCTCGTCAATCACTTTCAACTTCGGCAAAATATTCGTGCCTTTCACGCCGGTTTCGATTTGCATTTCCAGCAATAACAGGTAAACGGCTTGCTGTACTTCCTGATCTCTTTTCAACTGTATAAAATCCTGTTCAATAGCAGGAATATTTCCCAATTTATGAGCAAACTCTTTCTCTTTGAAGTGCAAATCCTGAAGCGTAATTTCCAACCCTTTTTTCATTTGACTCAACGACTGAATCATGACATTTCGTTGCGCCTCAATCTCATTGTTCAGCGTTTTGGCCATGCCGCTTTGCTCTTGCATGGCAAACAGGTCATTGCGTTTCGACAGCAGTTCGTTGTATTTTGTGGTCACTTCCGCAAGCGATTTGTCGTCAGAAGCGGCATTATAAGGGATCATTGCATACTTATTACTCTCATCCCGAATAAAATCAATAATGATGTCGACCATTTTCAAGCGGCTGGTGGTTTCCATAATCACCGGTTGCAACTCGCCGCTTGCAGCAAAATAGTATTTTACATCCGCCTCAATATCCGTCAGATTGTATTTGTCTTTGAAATTTTTAATATTCATATCCGCTTTCGATAAGTTTTCAGTCGTGGTTGTCAACAGGTTGCTGATATAATTTTCCGTGTTGGTGGTCACCGTATCCCTGTCCTTGCTCCATTCGTAGTTGTAATTGTTTATCAAGGCGTTAATAAAAAATTTGGCCAAAGGCACATTCTCCGAATTCATGTTCAGGTGAATCAAGTCCGAAGTCTTTTTCTCAAAATCGACTTCAACGATGGTGCGATAGATCTGCGCCATGAAGTCGTAACTGGAGAACAAGACATTCAGGTTTAACGGCTTATTGTATGAGTCATAATAGTCTGTTTTATAAAATGCGAACTCTCCCAAAGGCGTTTGGATATGCGCAGGAAACGAAGTGATGTTGTAATTTCCTACTGTTTTTTTGCCGTTTTTCATTTTGACGGTTGTGCCGTTTTCATTCACTTTGAGAAAAAATTCCAATACAGCCGTGAGCGTATCGGGCAAAGCAATGTCGGTTTTGATGATGACGGGCGATTTGTCATACAACTTTATTTTGTTTAATCCTAACAATTTAGACTGCTTGTATTCGGTATTCATACCATACTTGCGAATCACTTTTTTGACATAACCTTGCGAAGCCATTTTAATCGTCTCGTCTTCGATGTTTTCAGCGCCGCCGCCCAACCCAAAAGCGCTCAATACCGATTTGCTTTTGTTCATCGATGCGCCGCTCGCAATCGATTCGTCGTGACGAAGACTGACCGTGGAGGTGACATTGAAAACCGGTATTTTGTTTTTCACGTATATTGCAGCAATGATGATGCAGATAACCATGCTGATAACAAAATAATACCAGTATTTGATCAGGAACAGTAATTTCTCTTTGATGATTTCAAACTCATTTTTTGGGGCTGTCGTTTCTGTGCTCATAATCATTATTTTGTTACGGTTTTTAGGGTCACGACTGTCACTATCGTTGATATGATTGATAAAATGGTTGTCGTAATGGTTGTCGTAAGAAAAGAGGTACGCTGTAGTTTGTAAGTGTCTTCATTGCCGTATTCGCTTTCCTGCCTCCGTGCACGGGTGGCTTCTACGAACAGGATGTCGTTCTGCTGAAGATAAAAATACGGAGAATTGAAAATATCCGATTTAGTGAGGTCAAACCTGTGGTGCTCAATAGTTCCGTTGTTGTCGCGCACCAACAGCACCTTAGATCTGTCTCCGAAAATCGTCAGTCCTCCGGCGGCGCCAAGTGCATCCAAGACAGAAATCCGGTCGCTCTCCATTTTGATCAGTCCGGGCTTGAATACTTCACCTTGAACTGATATGGCAAACGATATTATCTGAAAATAGACCGTTACACCTTCTTCTATATATTCAGAGATGCGCTTTACCAAATGTTCCCTCGCCTGTGTCTTTGTCATGCCTTCCAAATGGACTTTCCCTAAAATGGGAAAATCGATATATCCATCTTTGTCAACAGTATAGGTCTGAAAAGAGGTGGTCGGTGTCACACTCACCTCACCAGGCGTCAGATAAGTCGAAACAGGAAGATTAAACTGCGCTACTTTTTCCTGATAAAGAGCCGGAGCGGAAACTGTTATGAGTAACTGATCGTTTTGCTTGATGACCGGTTCTACGTCATAATAGCTGGTAGATTTAAACTTTTGACCGTAATCATCAATGTCTTTGAAATAAAGAATTGCTTCCTTATTGCTTGAACAAGATGAGATAAAACCCACTGCGATAACGGATAACAGCAACTTACATACTTTTTTCTTCATGTAATATCTTCGTTTATTTGTTCTTTAATGCTTAAACGAATGCATCCAAAAAATAGTATAACACAACTGAAAATTTTTCCCCTGTTCAAGTCCGATATGTGTTATTTTTATGCTGTGCGATCGATTTTTTATCCAAAATTTTGCGTCGTTAATTGCCTACAATTAAGAAAGAACGCAGGAATTATTGCGATAAGGATAATTTTTTTTGCTAAAAAATAAACTCTTTATTAAAATCTTTATTATCTTTGCAGCCTGCTTTTTTCAGAACTATGTCGATAGTTCGCGAGAAGCAGCAATTTTAATAATTTAAATGTTAACATTGTTTTTATCTTTATGAACCTATTAGTTAATAAACTAAGTAAATATGATGCTCCTCAAAAGTTCAAGAAGGCCGGTATTTATCCTTATTTTAGGGTATTGGAGAGCGACCAGGACACCGAGGTGATCATTAACGGGAAAAAAGTATTAATGTTTGGTTCAAATGCTTATCTTGGATTAACCAACCACCCCAAAGTCAAAGAAGCTGCAATTGCTGCCACCAAGAAATATGGTACCGGGATGGCAGGCAGTCGTTTTCTTAACGGAACCTTGGATATTCATCTCGAACTGGAACGCAAATTGGCCGATTTCATCGGAAAAGACGAGGCCATTATCTATCCGACCGGCTTTCAAGTCAACGAAGGAGTCGTATCGTGTCTGACCTGTCGGGAAGATTATATCCTCTGGGATGAATTAGATCACGCCTCCATTATTGAAGGACATCGCTTGTCGTATTCCCAAAAATTCAAATTCAGGCACAATGATATGTGTTCGCTGGAACAGCAATTGAAGAAATGCGAACCCGACAAGGTGAAACTGATTGTTGTGGATGGCGTGTTCAGCATGGAAGGCGATATTGCCAATTTGCCTGAAATCGTGCGTTTGGCGAAAGAATACAATGCCAATATCATGGTCGATGAAGCGCATGGCATCGGTGTCTTGGGCAGACAAGGACGCGGTACCTGCGATCATTTCGGAGTGCTCCCCGATGTGGATTTGGTCATGGGAACTTTCAGCAAATCGCTTGCGTCCATCGGCGGCTTCATCGCTTCGGACGAGGCGATAATCAATTTCCTGCGACATAATTCCCGCTCATACATCTTCAGCGCAAGCATTACGCCTGCGGCTACTGCAGCAGCGAGTGCGGCATTTGATATCATGGTAAGCGAACCCGAACGAATCGAACACTTATGGGAAATCACGCATTATGCCTTGGATGGCTTCCGCAGCATGGGTTGTGAAATCGGTCATACCCAGACACCCATCATTCCGATCTTTATCCGCGATAACGATAAAACTTTCCAGATTACAACCGAATTATTCAACAACGGAATTTTCGTCAATCCGGTGGTGTCGCCGGCTGTGTCGCCCAATGATACCTTGATTCGCTTTTCATTGATGGCTACCCATACCCACGCACAGATTGATGTCGCGCTGGAAAAAATTGAAAAGTGCCTGAAAAAAATCGGCGTCTTGAATCTGGAGGCAGTTTCAGTCTAATCGGAGACTAAAAACATCTACCAGCAGTTGGAGATCCGGGTTGGCGGACACCATCTGCTGGTATTTTTCTATATTCGTATATGCTTTCTTATTTTCTTCGGTTATTTTTACTTCCATGGCAATGAACGCATTGTTCAGTTCTACGCGAAGGAACGACAGCAATGCCGACGATTCTTCCTGCAATTTTTGCTGTTGCTCGGGGTTGTAGACCGAGACGGTAAAACGGTTCTCTTTTTCGTCCAGGATCGGCAAGCTGTTCAGCATCGTATTTTTCAGGTGCAGTTTTTCTTTCAACCCCTCGGCATATTTCAACCATTTTTCGGTCAACGAATTTTGGGTGAAAGCCTCCCGTGGAAGTTGTGAGGCATCGGGTTTCAGGGCAGTCTCCACTTTTTCTTTCGTTTGGTTCCGAAGGTCTTTCAATGAAACGCTGACAACCGGAGGGTCGTTCTTTGTCGGTTTATCCGTTTTTGTCGGTTCTTGACGCAGCGGTTGGGCAGGAGCGGATTGGACTGGCTGTTGACTTGGCGGCGTTAGCGGGTTAATCGTTTTATCAGGAGCGCTGACTTCCTGACGCGGAGCGCCCAATTGACAGATGCGAATCAGCAATATCTCCATCAACAACCGCTTGTTTTTACTTCCTTTGTAGGCCAAATCGCAATCATTCGACCATTCAATCGCCGTATACAGAAATGCTGTATCGCAGGTCGCGGCAACCTCCAGGTATTTTGCTTTCAAAACCTCGCCGACTTCATACAGCACGATCGTTTCGGGATCCTTGCACACCAACAAATCTCTGAAAAAAGAAGCCAGGCCTTCGACAAAGTATTGGCCGTCAAATCCTTTATTCAATATCTCATTCAGTATGAGCAGGCAAGCGCTCACGTCATGACGGCGGAACGCCTCCGTCAGTTTGAAATAATAATCACAGTCCAATACATTCAGATTCTCAACAATGGATTGGTAGGTCAGGTTGCCGCCCGTATAGGCGACGCACTGATCAAAGATCGAGAGCGCATCCCGCATCCCGCCTTCCGCTTTCTGGGCAATCACGTTCAACGCTTCCTTTTCAAAAGTAACCTTTTCCTGTTCGGAGACATAGACCAGGTAGTCGACAATGGCGTTGACGCTGATGCGGTTGAAGTCATAAATCTGGCATCGTGAGAGAATCGTCGGCAGAAGCTTGTGTTTCTCGGTCGTGGCCAAAATAAAGATGGCATGACGCGGAGGCTCTTCCAGCGTTTTCAGAAAAGCATTGAAAGCCGCCTGCGAAAGCATGTGCACCTCGTCGATGATATAGACTTTGTATTTCCCTTGTTGGGGAGGAATCCGCACTTGCTCCATCAGTGAGCGGATGTCGTCAACGGAATTGTTGGACGCTGCATCCAGTTCATGGACATTGAAAGTGCGCTGCTCATTGAAAGTGCGACACATCTCACAAACATTGCACGCTTCGCCATCGGGAGTCGGATTCAGGCAATTGAGTGTCTTGGCAAAAATGCGGGCGCAAGTAGTCTTTCCTACGCCTCGCGGTCCGCAAAACAAATACGCATGCGCGGGTTTGTTGTTGCGAATAGCGTTTTTCAAAGTCGTCGTCAAAGCATTTTGTCCGATCACGGAATGAAATGTAGCGGGACGGTATTTTCGGGCTGAAACAATGTAATTTTCCATAAAATTTATCTAATCCGGTTACAAAGATAATTATTTCTACAAATTTTATTACCTTTGTATGGTTCGTTTTTATATTCATTCGATGCAAAATTTTCTCAAAAAATGGGCGATAGCCCTTCGCGGAATAAAAGTCAACAAATACCATCTGACGATTCTGATATTCCTGGTGGTGACATTTTTTATCGGCGACAGCACGATATTAAAGCGTTATAGCTACGATCAGGAGATCAACAGACTGGAAAAAGAGATTGAACAAAATAAAAAAATGCGCGAAGAGAATATCAGAAAGAAAGAGGCCTTGAAATATGACAACGAGAGTCTCGAAAAATTCGCTCGGGAACAATACCTGATGACGAAACCCGATGAAGATCTTTTCATCATCATCCCCTAACTAAATGAATAAATGAATGAATAAAAGAATTAAAGATTATTTGTTTTACTTTTCGGCCATCCTGTTGCTGTTGGCTGCCGCACTGTATCTCACCGAGTGGGCGTTTATCCCGTATCTTTACGCCGCAGCGAGTGTCGGAGTCGCTTTTTGCTATCTCTCCAGTCCTTACAGAGGGAATAATTTCCGCTTAAAACGCCTGAACATACAGCAGGCCATCGCAGCGATATTACTCCCTGTTTCCGCCTTTTTCATGATAAAAAAACAAAACGAATGGTTTCTGTTTCTGGCTATCTCCGCCGTGCTGCAACTCTATATCATTATCGTTAAAAATCACGAGGAAAAGAAAGGGGAAGATTAAATCACAATCTCTTTCAACACTTCTCCCGGATGAGTTGGATTTTCCGGTTCGCAGATTCAACCCGCTCAACCTTCCAGATCCGCCAGCAACCGCTCGACAGCGGCTTCGATTGTGGGGCCGTTTTTCAATAAGGTGATGAATTTGCTCCCGACGATGGCTCCCGACGCATGCTCCCAAGCGCTATGAAGCGTCGTCTGATTTGAGATGCCGAATCCGATCAGGCGGGGATTACGCAGATGCATCGCGTTGATTCGTTGGAAATAACGTTGTTTTTGTTCGTCAAACAGTTCTTGCGCCCCTGTAGTTGAGGCCGACGAAACCATATAAATAAATCCGTTTGTATGCGTATCAATCAGCCGGATGCGCTCTTCCGAAGTTTCGGGCGTAATCAGCATGATCATGTCTAAAGCATACTTGTCGGAGACGGGTTTATATGTTTTCAGATAGTCATTGAAGGGTAAATCCGGAAGGATGATCCCGTCAATTCCGATGTGGCGGCAATCTTCGCAAAACCGGTCGAATCCGTATTGCATTACCGGATTCAGATAACTCATCATGACCAGCGGAATTGATACCTCGTTGCGTATATGCTGTAATTGACTGAAAAGCAATTTCAGTGTCATGCCGTTGTTCAATGCCACCGAACTGCTGTGTTGTATCACCGGCCCGTCGGCCATCGGGTCGGAAAAGGGAATGCCGATTTCTATCAGGTCAATCCCTGATTGTTCCAGTGACCGAATGATGGGTAGCGTGTCGTTCAGATTCGGGAATCCTGCCGTGAAATAGACAGACAGGATATTTTGTTTTTTGCTGTCAAATAATGCTTTGATGCGATTCATTTTATTTTCTGATTAAAAGAGTTCAATAATTCTATGTCTTTGATGCCGGGTGCGGTTTCAAAGCGGCTGTTTAAGTCTATTGCATATAGTCCGGGATGATCGAAGGATTTCAGCCGTGCAAAATCGTCCGAACCGATGCCCCCGCTCAAGAAGAAAGGAATTTTGCCGTGATAGTCGTGCAGGATATGCCAATCGTATTGTTTTCCGGATCCTCCGTAGAGCGGTGTTTTGGCGTCGAACAGGAAATAGTCGCACGCGTCTTCATAACCGTTGGTTCGGATGAAGTCTTCGGCAGTCGCCACATTGAAAGATTTAATCACGACATAACCCCGTTTTTTCAATTGACGGCAAAGTGAAGGCGATTCGTCTCCGTGGAGTTGAACGGCCTGCAACCGGTATTTTTCCATGATCGCCACAACTGAGGCTTCCGGTTCATTGACAAACACGCCGACCTTCATGATTGAGAGGGGGATGACCGATAGTGCTTCCGGATGCAGCAATCCGGCATAGCGCAACGACTTGGGGTAGAAAATGAACCCCATCATCTCGATCGGAAGGCGGGAAACCGCCCGTATGTTATCAGGATCTTTCAATCCGCAGACTTTGATCTTCATACGATTTCGTGAATAAATCGATGTAATGCCTTTCCGGGTTCGTTGGTCTTCATGAAATGTTCGCCGATCAAAAAGCCGTTGAAGCCCGCGTTGCGTAAATCCTTGACGGTCGCCGCCGACGAGATTCCACTCTCTGAGATTTTTACATGACCCGGCGGAATTTGCTTATTCAATTCAAACGAACATCGCACGTCTGTAACGAACGTGGTGAGATTGCGGTTGTTAATGCCTACAACGTCGATGTCGTTCGAGTCGAGGTATGCCAATTCCTTTTCGTCGTGAATTTCAAGCAGGACTTCCATGTCCAATTGATGCGCGAGGCGGGTATATTCCGCAGTCTGGTCGAGGCTCAGCGCTGCGGCGATCAATAAGATCACATCCGCTTGCAGGGCTTTCGATTGGTAGATCTGGTAGGGATCGATAATGAAATCCTTGCGTAACAACGGAATATTCAGGTTCTTACGGGCGATGGTGAAATCTTCGAACGTTCCGCCGAAAAATGGTTCGTCGGTCAGTAAAGAGACTGCCGCAGCGCCGCAGACTTCGTATTCGCAAACGATCCGTTCGACAGACGCATGCTCGAAAAGCCATCCTTTGGAAGGCGATTTGCGTTTAAATTCGGCGATGATGCCTGTCGTGGAGTTCAATAATGCCTGTCGGAACGATCGTCGTGGAGTGTCATTCTCCAGGATGATGTCTTCGAGCGAATCGACCGGGATGACTTCTTTTTGCCGATCGACTTCCTGCTTTTTACTTGCTATGATTGCTTTCAGTATTTCCATTTTTCATGAATTAATCTGAACAAAGCGTTCCAGTGTTTTTTTTGCTTTTCCCGATTCGACCGATTCTTTCGCGATGGCAATGCAGTCGGCGATGGAGAGATCGGGCTCAAAGATCCGGATAGCGAAAGCCGCATTGGCCAACACGGTATTCATTTGCGCAGCAGTAGCCTTGTTGTCAAGCACATTGCGGAAAATTTGAGCTGCTTCGGCAATGGTGCTTCCTCCGCTCAATTCGGATTTATCGCTGCGAGGAAATCCGATGTCTTCGGGACTGTAAATCATCTCTTCTTTCGCATTGATCACCTTGAAATCGCCTGTCAACGAAATCTCGTCGTAGCCGTCGAGACTATGGACGACCGTAAAATCACAATCGCTTTGCTGATAGAGATAATGGTACAGTCGCGCCATCTTCAGATCATAGACCCCCAACAACTGTCGGCGGGGCATCAATGGATTGACGATTGGCCCCAGGATATTAAAAAATGACCTCACATTCAATGCTTTGCGCACTGGCGCTACGGTTTTCAACGCCAGATTGAAGAACGGCGCATGCAGGTAAGCCATGTTTGTTTCTTCCAGTGAGCGCTTCAGTACGTCCAGGTCTTTGGTGAACTTGACGCCTTGTTCTTCCATGACATTCGAGGCGCCGCTGATGGTGGTCGCACCGTAATTCCCATGCTTGGCGACTTTATAGCCTGCACCCGCCACCACAAAACAGGCGGCGGTGGAGATGTTAAAGGTGTTTTTATTGTCCCCGCCGGTTCCGACGATGTCGATGGGGTTGTATGCCCGCAATTCATCGACATTCACGCGCATTTCGAGCAGCGATTCCCGAAATCCCAACAGTTCTTCAATACTGATATTCCGCATAAAATATACGGTAATAAATGCAGCTATCTGGCTGTCGTTATACATCCCTTCAGCCATGTTTGTTAAAATCATTTTTGCTTCGTCTTTGCTCAAATATTGATGCTCAAAAAGACGGTAAAGTATTTCTTTCATACGTCAATAAATTTTTTTTAAAAGGTCGTATGGAACTCGCATGTCATTATTGTCATCTACACGGATGTTTGAAAATCATGCTCGTTTCATTATTATTATTATTATTATTATTATTTGTTATTATTTGTTATTATCATTTTTAATTGAAAGTTGAAAATGAAGTTGTGTTGTTCATTAATTGACAATTCCTAATTCACTTTCAACTCTAAAAAGTTTTTCACGATATGCTTTCCCAACGGCGTCAGTATGGACTCCGGATGGAATTGCACGCCATATACATTGTATTGCCGGTGTCGCAATGCCATGATTTTCCCGTCCTGATCAATGGCGTTTATTTCCAGTACCAGGGGAAAACCGGCTTTGTCGACAATCCACGAGTGATAGCGCCCTGCCTGGAATATCTCAGGCATTCCTTTTAAGATCGGATTGCCGATGGTGATTCCGATCGGGGTGGCGATTCCGTGATATACATGGCTCAGATTGATCAGCTTCGCTCCAAAGGATTCTGCAATGGCTTGGTGGCCGAGGCAGACCCCCAGTATGTGTTTCGTCGGGGCGTAATGACGAATCAATGGAAGCAGCAATCCCGACTCGGAAGGGATGCCGGGGCCTGGCGACAGGATGATTTTATCGAAATGCGCGATCCGATCCAAAGGGATTTTGTCGTTTCGGTGGACTTCGATATCGTCATATCCCAGCATCTTGATCAGTTCGACCAAATTGTATGTAAACGAATCGTAGTTGTCAAATACCAATATCTTCATACTCGTTGTTTTTGTGTATCGGGATGATTCCTAGTTTTTGATTTCTTCCGCCATCAGAATGGCATTTTTCAATGCGCCCAGTTTATTTTTCACCTCTTGCAGTTCCAGACGGTCTTTGGATTGAGAGACGATTCCGGCGCCTGCCTGGTAATAAAGCATATTGTTCTTGCTTACGAAAGAACGGATTGTAATCGCATGATTGATAGCGCCGTCCAATCCGATATAACCGATACATCCGCCATAAGCGCCGCGGTCGTGTCGCTCAATCGCCTGGATGAGTTGAATGGCGCGGATTTTGGGCGCTCCGGTGAGTGTGCCGGCGGGAAATGTATCCGCAAACACCTTGATGGTGTTGGTGTTGGGAGCAACGACACCCGACACCCTGGAAACCAGGTGGATGACATGCGAATAGTATTGTACTTCTTTGAAAAATTCCACTTTGACCTGAGATGTATTCCGGCTCAGGTCGTTACGGGCCAGATCGACCAGCATCACGTGTTCCGCGTTTTCTTTCGGGTCGTTCAACAGGGCTTCTGCCAGCTTTTTATCCTTTTCGTCGTCGCCTGTACGTTGGAAAGTGCCGGCGATCGGATCGATATACGCGCTATTTTTTGAGACATTGCAATGTGTTTCCGGCGAAGAACCGAAAATTTTGAAAGAACCGAAATCAAAATAAAACAGGTAAGGGGAAGGATTGATGGAACGCAGCGAGCGGTAAACTTTGAAATCGTCGCCGATGAAGGGTTGCGTATAGCAGCGAGAAAGTACAATCTGGAACACATCTCCCCGTTGACAATGCGCGATGCCCTGATTCACCATGTCCAGATAATCCTGGTCGGTGATCATGGACTGTTCGTCGCCGTTTGTGGCGAAATTGTAGGAAGCATAATTCCTGTTTTCGAGCAATGTGATCATGTCTTGCATTTTGCTTTCTTGGCCTTCAGTCAGATTTTCGATGATGGTCAGTTCGTTTTTAAAATGGTTGACGACAATAATAAAGCGGTAAAACAGGTACATGATTTCAGGAATTTGCGAGGCAGGCGTAGGCTGTTTGCGTGTTTCTACATCCTCGAAGTACCGTACCGAATCGAAGGTAGAATATCCGAAAAAGCCGTTATAACGGACTGTTTGATCGCGATTGTCTATTTGGAACGATCCGAGGAAATCGTTCAGTTCTTCGACAACAGAATTGTCTTTTGTCCATGCCTTGGTGATGGTTTTCCCATCCGGGAATTGCTCGGATATCAGGTTGTTTTCTACTTTGAAACAAGCAATCGGATGAACACCGATAAATGAATAAGGGTTTTCATTTCCATGTGAATCGGAACTTTCCAGTAATACCGATTTTGGATAGATATCCCTGACTTTCAAGTAGATACTGACCGGTGTATGAAGGTCAGCCAGGATCGTCTTACTGACGACGTGAATAGTTTGTTTACTCATATTGATTTACGATTAGAAATTATTGTTTTTTTTTCTTCTTCCATTTTTATGTAGGTATCCATGTCTTTATCCCCTCTTCCCGAAAGACATAGCACAACGACATCCTCCGGACGGAATTGCTTCCGGTCGAAGATCGCCAGCGCATGCGCCGATTCCAAAGCAGGTATGATTCCTTCCATTCGAGTCAGTTGCATCGCTGCGGCAACCGCTTCCTCATCCGTGATGGCCAGCACTTCGGAGCGTCCCTGTTTTGCCATATTGGCATGCAAAGGTCCGATTCCCGGATAATCGAGTCCGGCGGAGATGGAGTAGGGTTCTTCTATCTGTCCGTCGGCAGTTTGCATCAAGAGCGTTTTGCTCCCATGGATGATGCCGACGGTGCCTAAATGGATAGTTGCGGCCGACAATCCGGAATCGATCCCGTGGCCGGCAGCTTCCGCCAGTATGATTTTGACACGGTCGTCGTCGACATATTGGAAGATGGTGCCGGCAGCATTGCTTCCGCCGCCGATGCATGCCAGCAAATAGTCGGGATAGTTCCTGTTTTCTTTTTCTTGCAACTGAGTCATGATTTCCTTGCTGATGATGGATTGCAGTCGCGCCACCAAGTCGGGATACGGGTGCGGCCCGACGGTCGAACCAATGATATAATGCGTGGTGGAAGGATTGCAGCACCAATCCCTGATGGCTTCGTTGGCAGCATCCTTGAGTGTCATGTTTCCGCTGGTGACCGGAACCACTTCCGCTCCGAGCATTTTCATCTTGCGGACATTGAGTTGTTGCCGTTCGACGTCGGTAGCGCCCATATACACGATACATTGCATATTCATCAATGCACAGACCGTAGCGGAAGCGACTCCATGCTGGCCGGCCCCGGTTTCGGCAATGATACGCGTCTTGCCCATCTTTTTCGCAAGCAATATCTGTCCGATGGCGTTATTGATTTTGTGCGATCCCGTATGATTCAAGTCCTCCCGTTTCAGGTAGATCTTGCATCGGTATTTTTCCGAAAGTCGTCGGGCAAGATACAAAGGACTCGGACGACCCGCATAGTTGTGAAGCAGGTCGTGAAATTCCTTTTGAAAAGCAGGTTCATTCAGGATCTCCAGGTAGGCATTTTTCAGTTTTTCTACGCTGGAATACAAAATTTCAGGGATATAGGCTCCGCCGAAAATCCCATAATAACCGTTTTCATCTACTTGATATGTCTTCATATTTTTAATGTATAAAATAAAAAAAGGCCTGTTGTGAGTTACAACAGACCTTTCATATATATAATTACTTCTCAAAAAATCTACAATAAAAGCGCCGCACTCACATTTGAAAATTGTAAGCGCCACCAATACAGGGTATTTACCGTAATATGTCTCATATTTTGATCTATATTCGTCGGTAAAGGTAGTAATTATTTTTTAGAATGCAAATTTTTATGCAAATTTTTTTTTGCGCTGTTTTGACATTTCTCGTTTTTCAAGACGAAAAACCTGCAGGATCTCTCAAAGTTCCGGAAAATATTTTTACCTTTGGAGTAATATTTGACATCCATGATGGAAGATAAAATCCAACTTATTCAACAATATTATCAAAAAGTTCGTTCTGCCAATAAAGAACTGACTAAGAAATAGGCGTTTAAAGACCTGCTCAACAGACTTTATTACGGCAATTCCGCGATTCAGGCAATCATTGACAGGATGACGCTTGGCGCTGAAGCTACGGTGCTGAATATACCCCGCAAGGACAGGCTTCATAAAGGCAATGCAGATACGCTTTTCAACAATATTATTATCGAGTTTGAAAATGACTTGCGCGCCAGCTATGGGCATGCCAAGGAACAGCTGGCCGGTTATCTGTTGGGCAAGATGCGTTCGGGCAGCGGATTTGATTTTACATTGATTGCTTCTGATTTTATTGATTGGAAAATTTTGGTGCCAGACATTTCGTGTATCGACCGTCTTGAAACCATGCAGGAGCACGAACTGCTACTCAATGAAACGACTTTTTCATTCTCGCTGACAGAAAGTAATGCAGAGGATTTTTATTACTGGCTCGACCGGTTCCTGTTTCGAGAAAGCAAGCAAAAAGCGACGCTGAAGACGGTGGAAGAAGCCTTCGGATTTCAAAGTGCGATTTTCATCGAATCGTTCCGTGAATTGAACAAATGGTATAATGATGCAAAAAAATACGGAGAAATACAGGTTTCGCATGAGCAATGGCACCGTTTTTTAAGTATCGCTTATGGTCGGTTTGACCGCCGCGAGGATACGTTTCTGATTCATACCTATTTGAGTGTTTTTGCAAAGATTTTGGCCTATTCCATCATCTCAAACGATGACTATCTTGACGATGAGGAAATGCTTAATATATTGAATGGCAGTATTTTTCACAAATATAATATTTCAAATTTTGTTGATAATGATTTTTTCCATTGGGTAAGCCACAGTCGGAATTTTCCCAAACTCAAAAAGGTTTTCAGGCTGGTTGCTCAGGAACTCTCGTCCTTTGATTTTCGGGATGTGAGCGAAGATGTCCTCAAAGGCGTATACCAGGAACTCATCGATCTCGACACGCGCCACCAGCTGGGCGAATATTACACGCCCGAATGGCTTTGCGAGCGGATTGTCAGCGAGTTTGATACGGGAAACTGCAAGAAAATGCTTGACCCTTCTTGCGGCAGCGGCTCATTTCTCCGCGCTGCTATTCGGAGAATTAAACAGCAAAATCCGGAGAAAACAGCAGAAGAAATCAACAAGCAAATCTATGGCATCGACATTCATCCGCTGTCCGTCCAGATTGCGAAAACCACCATTTTACTCGCATTGGGAAAAGATATTACCAAAGCGCGACATCCGATCCGTTTGAATGTGTTGCTTGCAAACACACTCTATTCGCCAATCAATGAGAATACGTTATTCGGCGAAGAGTTTGACATGCCGATTGATAAAGAAAAGTATAAAATCAATTCGCTGATTCTAAATAATGTAAATGAATTTAATCACATTCTGGAAATCAGTGATGAACTCTCAGCCAATGGCCTGAAAGGGAACCCCATTACCATGAAAGAATATATGACGATTTTACGGAAACAGCTTCCCCATATCAACGATTCGCTAGCCGAGAGCTATTATAATATTTATAAAGGATTTAAGAAAGCCAAAGAACAAAAACGCGACAGCATCTGGAAGTTTATCATCTCCAATCAGTATAAGCCCTATTTTCTATATGAATATTTCGATTTTGTAGTTGGGAATCCGCCCTGGTTTACCTACAGTTCCATCAACAATAAAGATTATCAGGATGTTCTGAACACGCTGGCAGAGCGTTATAACATAAAGCCGACACGACAGCAAAATTTTCCTCATTTGGAAATCGCCGCGATTTTTTTAGCGCATTGCAGCAGTTATTTCCTGAAGTCAGGCGGACGCCTTGCCTTTGTCTTGCCCCGTTCGTTTTTCAATGGCGACCAGCATGACCGCACGCGCAGCGGAGATTCCAAAGGGTTTAAAATCACTGAAATCTGGGATATGAACAAAGTGCATCCGCTATTTAATATTCCGAGTTGTGTGTTTTTTGCCGAGAAGAAAAACGGAGGAAAGAACGGCAATGGCAATGGGAACGACAATAATAAGGTATCAGCCATTGCAGGGAAACAATTTTCGGGACGGCTTCCGGCCCATAACTGTCATTATGATATTGCCGAAACACATTTAACCGAAACTCCGGTTACCTGGCATTTAAAAACGCAGGGGAGAACGACGGCTTTTTCAACGACGAAAAACACGACGAAAACCGGGGTTAACCCCTACAAATTACTTTTTAAGCAAGGAGCAACCATCGTTCCGCGGGCGTTCTATTTTGTGGATCTAAATCAGGAAATGCCTGATGATTTTGTCGACCGGATAATCAACATCCGGACGTCAGCCGATATTCTGCCGGATGCCAAAGCACCGTGGAATATGAAGTTGACAGGACGGGTGGAGAGCAAATTCATTTTCCGCACAGCCATTTCCAAATCCATTTTACCGTTTCATCTGTATCATCCTGCGTGGATCACTTTGCCCATTACGATCGAGAAGGAAGCGGACGGACTAAAGCGGATCAGACTGTTCACTGCAACGCAATTGATGAATGAAGGAGAACTCAAAGCATGGCAATGGTTTGCCAATGCAGAAACAATGTGGGATCATAGTAAAACAGATAAGTCCAAAAATATGCTGAACACCGACAGATTGAATTATCAACGCGGATTAACCGATCAAAACCTGAATATGCGTTATCTGGTGCTGTATAATGCTTCGGCGAAAGACGCCAATGCGTTGGTGTTCGACAGGCAAACACTCGATTTGGAATTTATTGTTGAAAGCAAAACGTATGTATTTTATACCGACGATGAATCGGAAGCGTTCTATCTGTCGGCAGTGCTTAATTCTTCCATTCCAAACGAGTTGATCAAGGATTTTCAAACAAGGGGCTTGTTCGGTCCGCGAGATATTCATAAAAAAAATCCTTGATATTTATTTCCCGAAATATACGGCTTCCGACCGACAACATCGCCAACTGGCCGAGTTGGGAAAATTGTGTCATGCAAAAGCAAAAGCATTTATGGAACAAAACAGCTATCCGCATCATCTGACGGCTCATAAATTGGGGAAAGTGCGATTTGAAATCAAAACACATTTGGCCAATGAGTTGAAAGAGATAGATAAAATGGTGAAGGAAATCATGAAACCGGCGTGATGAAAACCTCCAGGTGGAGAAGCGTTTGCAGAACTCAAGCAAGCGAATTCCATCCCTGCGCTTTCAGCGGGAGTTCCGTGCCGTCGCGGGTCACGAGATTCGAACCCAACGACTTGTCGCAGATGTAACCGATGACTTTGACGCTTTCGATGGCTGCAATTTGGTCGTGTAACGCAACGGGCACCGTAAAAAGCAGTTCGTAATCTTCACCTCCATTCATCGCCACCGTTGTCAGGTTCATATTGAACTGTTCGGACATGACGGCCGTCTGGTAGTCGATTGGAATCCGGTCTTCGTAGACCACACATCCCACATTGCTCTCGTGGCAGATATGCAGCAGTTCGGAAGAGAGCCCGTCGGAAATATCAATCATCGAAGTCGGTACGATGCCTGCTTTTGCCAGGTGTTGCACCACATCTTTCCTGGCTTCGGGTTTCAGCTGGCGTTCCAACAGGTATTCTTTTCCCGAAAAATCGGGTTTGAAATCTTTTTCTCCCCGGAAGATTGTTTTTTCCCGCTCCAGCAGTTGCAGACCCATGTATGCAGCGCCCAGATCGCCGGAAACACAGATGAGGTCGGTATTCCGGGCGCCGCTTCGGTATACAATTTTTTCTTTCTCTCCTTCGCCGATGCACGTGATGCTGATGCACAACCCTGTGAGGGAGGAAGAGGTGTCTCCGCCGACAATGTCAACATTGTAGATGCTGCAAGCCAGCGCCAATCCTGCATACAGTTCTTCGAGTTCTTCGATGGAAAAGCGTTTGGAGATGCCCAAAGATACCGTGATTTGTTTCGGTTGCCCGTTCATGGCATAAATATCGGAGAAATTTACGGTTGCCGACTTGTATCCCAAATGTTTCATCGGGACATACGTCAGGTCAAAGTGAATCCCTTCGAGCAACAAATCGGTGGTGACCAGCACCTGCTTGTCGCAGTAACTCAAAACGGCGGCATCATCTCCTACGCCTTTCAGGCTTTCGGGATTGCACAGCAGGATTTTTTCCGTCAAGTGCCGAATCAATCCAAATTCTCCTAAAGTCGAGATTGCTGTCCTGCTCATAATCGTTTGACAATTTCCCTGATTAGGAAAGCCATCTTGGGCTGCGCGACGGCTGCCGCTTTCAACACCTCTTCGTGTGAGACTTTTACGACTTTTCCGGTTATTCCCAAGTCGGTGATGATGGAAAAAGCAAGTACTTTCATGCCACCGTGACGTGCAACGATCACTTCCGGGACCGTCGACATGCCTACGGCATCTCCACCGATGATGCGAAAATACGTATATTCGGAAGGCGTTTCAAAGGTAGGTCCTTGGGTGCCTACATACACCCCGTATTGCAGTTTGATATTGTTTTCTGCGGCGATTTCAGCGGCCAACCGGCGGAGTTCGGCATTGTATGCTTCGCTCATGTCCGGGAAACGGGCGCCAAATTCCGACAGATTTTTTCCGCGCAAAGGATGTTCGGGAAAGAGATTGATGTGATCTTCGATCAACATGATGTCCCCGACTTCAAAACTTCGGTTCATTCCACCGGCGGCATTGGAGACAAACAGGTACTCAAATCCGAGCAACTGCATGACTCTGACAGGGAAGGTCACTTCTTTCATGCCGTATCCTTCGTAATAGTGAAAACGGCCTTGCATGGCCAGCACCGGTTGGCCGCTCAGTGAGCCGACAATCAATTTTCCCGAATGACCTTCGACGGTAGATATCGGAAAATGGGGGATACTTTCGTATGGGATTTCTTTTTGGTCCTCGATACTGTTTGCCAATTCGCCCAAACCGGTACCCAAGATAATGCCGATTTTTGTCGCCTGCGGAATTTGTGGTCTAAGCCAAGATACGGTTTCTTTCAAAGTTTCTAACATGTTCTTCTATTTTTTGTTTGAATAATGATTCTTTTTGTGATTTAAAACCCACATCTACTGGGAGATAATACAATGCTTTTTTCAGTTCCGGATTCAAATTGTGAGAATCGTTTAACCGCATGGCATCTTTTTCTGTAGTGATAATGAGTTTGGCATTCTCAGGCATCGCATCGAAAGTCCGAAAGACTTTCCGGAGGTCTTTCTCCGAAAAACGGTGATGGTCGGGATATAACGATAATTCCAGCCGTTCGGCATACTGTTGCAGTTCGTCGATCAGTTCATGCGGGGAAGCGATTCCTACCAGCATAAGGACGGCGGTCTTGTTGTTTTTGACCTCTGCGAGCGTTTTTTCTTGCAGTCCGTATCCGTCAAACACCGGAATCAGTTTCCCGTACCTGAAAAAAGTGAAATAGACGGACTGGTGCAGATTCGGTTGAAGTCGTTCGATGATGCTTCGACATTCATCGTCATTCAACCGTTCCGGACACTTCGTTATGAGGATCATATCCGCTCTGGACTTGTTCTTTGACGGCTCTCTCAGATTGCCCGCCGGCAATAGCCGATCTTCAAAAATCAACTTGTTGTAATTGATCAATAAGATTGAAAGCGAAGGCTTTACATGGCGGTGTTGAAAGGCATCGTCCAGTAAAATCACCTCAGGACGTTTGTCTATCGTCTCCGCTAAAAGCCTCGATATCCCGTTTTCCCTTTTTTCATCCACTGCGATCTGGATATTCGGAAATTTTCGGTACATCTGGTACGGTTCATCGCCGAGCGTCTCGCTATTAGATCTGCTGTCCGCCAAAACGAATCCAGTGGTCTTACGTTTATATCCCCGGCTGAGGACGGCAACCTTTCGATTGGCCGACAACAGCCGGATGAGATATTCCGTATGAGGCGTTTTTCCCGTACCTCCGACAGTGATATTTCCGACTGAAATCACGGGAACATCAAATGATTTGCAGGATAAAATCTTCCAATCGAAGAGTTTATTCCTAAACCCAACGCAGAGACCATAAAGCCAGGAAAAAGGCAACAACAGAACACGCATTATTTTACGCCGGTCATGATGACTTCGATTAAATTCCCCTGTTCGGTCAGCATTTTGGCCAGCAAACGTATATCATCGGGGGTGATGGCATTGACGGTATCGACGTAGTTGGTGTAGCTATCGTAGCCCAAACGGTAGTACGAAGTAATCACGCTATTCCAGTATCCGTTTTCTTGCATCCTTTCCTGGTGACTTTTCAGCATAAACTCTTTGGTTTTTTGAAAATCTTCCGGTTTAGGTCCGTTCTCAATCAGTTGCCTGAGTTCGTTGTAAATAATTTCATTCAGGTGACTTTTTTTCGTCGGTTCTGTTTCAAAAGAAATTTCCAGGGTGGCTCTACCTTTCGGATAGTCGGAGATATTTCCGTTCACACTGACGCCATAGGTTCCGCCTTCTTCTTCACGTACTTTTTCGGTATAAATAAGCGTAAGTACTTGTTGTAAGATGCTCATTTTTAATCGTGTGGACATATCCGTTGAAGCAATGCCCCAGAAAATGTCTATGACTGTCGCTTTCGGATTGTCCATCTGCTTATCAAAATCTTTCTTGATTGTTCCGCTATTGTAGTTTATATTGACGGGGACGAACGATTCTGTCCGGTTGATGGATGGCAAAGCTCCCAGATATTTGGCTATCAATCCTTTACTTTCTTCCGGCTGGATATTTCCCGTGAAGATGAAAGTGAAGTCGCTGGCATCCGCATAGCGGTCTTTACGCCAGTTCATGATTGTCTGATAATTCACTTTGTCCAGATCTTCGAGTTTGAAACGGCTATTCCTTGCCTGATTTATATAGAGCGCTTTCGACAATGTGTCGACGAGCGCAATTTCCGGTGCTGCCTGCTGATTTTCCAATGCAGACCGGGTACGATTGATGAATGCTTGATAGGCCTCTTCGTCCACACGTGGCGCAGTAAAGTACAGGTAGGTCAACTGAAGCAAGGTTTCAAAATCTTTGGGAGTCGAAGAGCCGCCAATTCCTTCCCAAGTCAGTCCCATGGAGGCAGAGAGTGAGACTTTTTTGCCTGTCAAGGCTTTACTTAAGTCCACCTGACTGAAATTGCCCAAACCACCCAGGCTGGAAACTGCGTCATATAATTTGAGGTTGGCAAATTCGCTATCGGGGAAATGAGAATTGCCGCCTGGACTTGTCGACGACATCAGGATCTCATCTTCTTTGAATGTGGTCGGTTTGATTACCACTTTCACGCCATTGGATAAGGTGTAGTTGACTGTCCCGAACCGGTCGTCTTTTTCTTCCGACACGATGCTGCCGCCTTCGGGAAGTTCTTTCATCAGCGGTTCATTGCTCACTTTGTCTTCGTAGGGTTGAAGCTCTTCAGCTTTGGCCTCGTTGAACCAAGAAAGCAGTTGTTCCTTTTCAGGGATGATGATTTCTTCTTTTTCAGGCGCTTCCAGGATGATCACAATGTTTTTGTCTCCGACCAATGTTTGGAAATACTGATTTACTTGTTCTACCGGAATTTGCGGTGCAATGCTAGAGAGGATGTTATACTCCATTTCAATTCCAGGAATGGGAGTGTTTTGGGAAAAATGATTGATATATCCCTGAACATAATTCTTGTTGCGGGTCTTGTCTTTTTCTTTCACCGCACTTTCGTATTGCGTAATGATATTGATACGGATCCTGTCGTATTCGGAATCGGTAAATCCGAACCGGAGGGCGCGTTGCATCTCGCGTACAAGCGTTTTCAGCGTATTTTCGATCTGATTTTCTTTGACATTGGCTCCAATTGTCATGGCTTCCTCGGTGATCGTATTGATATATTTGGAGTTGGATGTGTTGGCACCGATGAACGGACAATCGGGTTTTTCCCTGAGTTCCCTCAGTCGCGTGTTCAGCATGTTGGTAATTACGGAATTGAAATAGCCGGTAACAAATCCCATGATCGATCCCCTTGCTTCTTTTGGGATGGGTTTGTGCTTGAAATAAACGGAAATGCCCGTACTCGTCGCTTCTTTGTCCGTGGCAATCGCAATCAACGGCTCTTCGTTATCTTCTACTTGATAATAGATTCGTTCAGCCGGATTTACCGGTGCGGGAATATCGGCAAAAATGGTTTTTATCCTGTTTTCAATGTCATCGACATCGATGTCTCCTACAATGATGATTGCTTGTAGGTCAGGGCGATACCATTTGTGATAATAATCGCGCAAAGTTTGCGGAGCAAAATTCATGATGATTTCTTCCGTGCCGATGATGTTGCGTTTAGAATATTGATTTCCGGGAAGCACCTGCGGCAATAATTTTTCCATGAGGCGCCACTCTGAACCGCCGCGGGAACGCATTTCCTCACGGATCACGCCGCGTTCTTTGTCAATTTCTGCATCTTCCAGCAGAAGCGAATTTGACCAGTCGTGCAGAATCAACAGACAACTATCGATGATTTCGGAACGGGTGACCGGGACGTCCGAAATGTTATACACAGTCTGATCCCAGCTGGTGTAGGCATTCAGATTGGCACCGAACTTTACGCCGATGGTCTCCAGGTAATTGATGAGATTTTTCCCCGGATAGTTTTTTGTACCGTTGAACGCCATGTGTTCCAGGAAGTGAGCCAATCCGTTTTGATCGTCTTCTTCCAGGATGGAACCGACATTTTGTGCGATAAAAAATTCTGCTCTTTCTTTAGGCAATTCATTGTGACGTATGTAATAAGTCAACCCGTTATCTAATTTTCCCAATCTGACTTTCGGGTCAATAGGCAGATTTTGCGGTTGCTGTTGTGAAATAAGTTGAGTAAAACTCATCAAAATTAGTCCACAAAGAAGGATCGTTCGTTTCATATTTCAATAATTTGTTTTATAGGATATGGATTTATTTTAATAAATACTGTTGTAAAAGGATTAGTCGTTCGTAATGGCGTAAGGCATAATTGCTTGACGAACGTCGAGTTGTTTCAAAGAGTGCCTCAAAACCTGCTGTTCGTATCCGTCAAGGCCTAAGCATTGCCTGGTCAGGAATACGCGCATACCGGAGAATGAATCTTCCATCAGTTGTGTGAAGAAATCTTTGATTGCCGGATATTCCGAGATGCTGTAATTGCTTATTCCCGCTTCTTTGGCCGCTATTTCGACGGCATCATCCAGTCCTCCGAGTTGATCAATGAGACCCAATTGGAGCGCCTGTATTCCCGTCCAAACCCGACCTTGACCGATGGAATCGATTTCAGCTTTTGTCATAGAACGTCCATCCGCGCACCTGGTTGTAAACAGGTCATATCCCCGCTCAATATAGGATTGGAGAATGATTTTTTCATCGGTCGTCATTCCACGGGTTGCGACACCGCCTAGAAAAGGCAGCGGAAGAACAGGTCCGCCGAAATCGGTGAATCTGTTTGTCATGACCATGTCGTGCTTCACGCCGATTTTTTTTGCCAGTTCTTCGCCGTCAGGGACGATGCCGAAGATTCCGATGGAGCCGGTCAGCGTCGACGGTTCCGCCACAATCTTTGTTGCTTCACAAGAGATGTAATATCCTCCCGAAGCCGCATAATCGCCCATGGACACGATGATGGGTTTTTCGGCTTTCAGTTCTTTCACCGCGTTCCAGATCTGTTCGGAAGCAAACGCACTGCCTCCGCCGGAATTGACGCGAAAAACGACTGCTTTCACGTCTTTGTTGACTTTCAAAGCATTCAATTCTTTCACGAAAGTCTTCGCCGTGATGGTCTGTCCCGAATTAAACGGGCCGCCCTCTGCGTCGTCGCTGACGATTGCGCCTTCAGCATACAGCACGGCGATCGTTTCCTTATGGGGTTTCTTGTGCAGGAAAGGAAGCGTTTTCAGTTCTTTCACGGTCGTTTTTTTCAGGTCATGATCGGCATCTATCCCGACTTTTTCTTTGAGGCAGGCTTCCACTTGCGAAGCAAATTTCAGTGCATCGACGAATCCGTATTCGACGGCAGTTTCCGGCACAGCCAGATCCATAAATTCGTCTGCGTAATGGTTCAACTTATCGACCGGAATGTTGCGGGATTCGGAAATTCCTTTCAAATAATGACCCCAAATGTCTGTTAAGAAAGCAGTGATCTGTTCGCGGTTCTCTTCGCTCATCTGTTCGAGGATATAAGGCTCGACGGCAGATTTGTATTTGCCGACTTTGAAAACCTGCATTTTAATTCCCAGCTTGTCGAGTGTATTTTTCAAAAACATGGTGCCGCCTGCAAGGCCGTGGAAACTGAGCCTTCCTTGAGGGTTCATGAAAACCGAATCGGCGACGGATGCCAGATAATACACGGCTTGCGTATAATAATCACCGTAAGCGACAATGAATTTGCCACTCTCTTTGAAATCGATTAAGGCCTTTCGTATCGGCTCCAGGGTGGCAATCCCTGCGCTCAGGTTTCCTGCCTTCAGGTAAATTCCCGGAATCTTGTCGTTTTCTTTTGCTTTTTTAATCGCATTGGTAATGTCGTTCAGACCCAGGTTGTTGTTTTTTCCGCCCGTCAGGAGATCCAGCGGATTTGCAGCAGCTTCCCGTTCATTGATGATTCCCTGTAAATCCAGCTCCAGGACGGTTTGCTTGCTGAGATTGCAAGTCTGCGTTGTAGACATGGTCACAGCCATTCCCAAGAAAAGAAACACCGCCAGGAATGACAGTATGATGATTCCCAAAATCACACCGAAAGCCGAAGCGATCATCATTTTAAAAAAATCTTTCATTCAAGTAATTATTTAATCAGTATATTTCAGTTGGTGTATTCGTACAACCGCGTGGTTTAGAAGCGATACAATGATTACGAAGTCGCACTTTACGATGCAAATATAAAGATTTTTACGGAAAGAGTTGTGGATAATGACGGATTTAATTGCAAGGATCTTTCCAACAAACATGATTGTGCCGCAGATACGGATGGATTGGTTATATTTTGAAACAAAACCGGCTTGTTTTTTTATTATTTAAAATAAAAATGACGATTTTCTTTCAATCATTGCAAGGAACTCACATCATGTTTTTTAACATAATTTATTATTTCTGTTTTTTTTGCTTAATTCGTTAGAAATGATCTAACTTTGCCCTGACTTTCAGAAAGAATTGTCATGTTTTTTAAAGGTCGTATGGAACTCGCATGTCATTATTGTCATCAACCAGGATGATGGTAAAATCATGCTCGTTTCATTTTATAAATGTGTTGAATAATGGATAGAGAAATACAGTTTAGCTTGATTTACAGAGACATGTGGCAATCATCGGGTAAATATCAGCCGCGTGTTGATCAGTTGAAACAAATCGCTCCTGTAATTGTGGAAATGGGTTGTTTTGGCCGTGTAGAAACCAATGGCGGTGCTTTTGAACAGGTCAATCTGCTGTACGGAGAAAATCCGAATATTGCGGTGCGAGCCTTCACCGAGCCATTTAATAAAGCGGGAATCCGGACGCACATGCTGGATCGCGGCTTGAATGGCCTCCGGATGTTTCCGGTTCCGGCGGATGTCCGTAAGATGATGTATCAAGTGAAACGTGCACAAGGAGTTGACATCACCCGCATTTTTTGCGGATTGAATGATACACGCAATATCATCCCTTCGATCGAATATGCCAAAGCGGGTGGGATGATCCCGCAAGCAGCCCTCTGCATTACACATTCTCCGATACATACGGTAGATTATTACATCAATTTGGCGATGAAGCTGATCGAAGCGGGTGCGGAAGAGATTTGTCTGAAAGACATGGCGGGGATCGGGCGCCCGTACAGCATCGGTCAGATTATCAAAGGAATCAAGAAGAAACATCCCAACATCGTCGTCCAATACCATGGTCATACAGGTCCCGGTTTTTCGGTCGCCTCGATGATGGCCGCCGCAGAGAATGGGGTAGACATCCTGGATGTGGCAATAGAGCCGCTCTCGTGGGGAATGGTGCATCCGGATGTGATTACGATTCAGGCCATGTTGAAAGATGCAGGGTATAAAGTGGCCGACATCAATATGGATGCCTATATGGAAGCCAGACGCCTCACGCAGTGTTTTATCGATGATTTTCTGGGATTCTTCATCGATCCCGGAAATAAAATAATGACCTCCCTGCTCGTCGGTTGCGGTCTTCCCGGCGGGATGATGGGATCGATGATGTCCGATCTGAAAGGGATACACAACGCAATCAACCTCGCGCTTCGTCAGCAAGGTAAAAAAGAAATGACATTAAACAGCCTGCTGGTACAGTTATTTAGAGAAGTGGAAAGTATCTGGCCGATGTTGGGCTATCCGCCGCTGGTGACTCCTTTCAGCCAGTATGTCAAGAATATCGCATTGATGAATATTTATTGTGCGGCAAAAAATGAACCGCGTTTCTCCATGATCGACAAAGATGCTTGGAATATGATTTTGGGAAAAACAGGAAAACTGCCCGGTGAACTGGCGCCGGAGATTGTGGCCTTGGCGAAAGAAAACGGCTTGGAATTTTATGACGGGAATCCGCAGGATGCATTCCCCGATGAACTGGAAAAATATGCGGAAGAGATGAAGATAAACGGCTGGGAGGAAGGCCCCGATCGTGAAGAATTGTTTGAATTTGCCATGCACGACCGTCAATACCGCGATTATAAATCCGGTGCAGCCAAGAATCGCTTCAATCAGGAATTGGAACAGGCCAAGGAGAAAGCGAAAGCGCCGATTATCGTCAAGCGTCCGGTGATCGAAATCCCCATGTTCAACTTTGAAGAGATTGTCGCTAATTATCCGAACGCCAAACCGGTACATGCTCCATGCAAAGGACAGGTGATCTGGCAATACGACCTGATGGACGCTTCTACTGCGCCTTTTGAAGGAGCCACCGTCAATCCCAAAGACAATTTATGCTATATACAGAATTATTACGGCATCGAACCCGTGCAGATCGGTTATGGCGGAACGGTGGTAGGCACCTACGTCAAGCAAGGCGATCAGGTACAAAAAGGAGAGATTCTGGCGTTTATTAATTGAGAAAGTTTCAAATATCAATTTTTTCATATACATTTGTGCGGATTTGTCCGAAACAACCCCTTGAGGGATGTTGGAAACGCATGAATATATGGAAGAATTATTCCCTTTGGTAAGTGATGCCGGTCAGGTAATCGGGAAAGCAACGCGTGAAGCCTGTCATAACGGGTCAAAATGGCTTCACCCGGTTGTTCATTTACATGTGTTTAATAAAGAAGGAAAATTATTTCTTCAGAAACGTTCCGAATGGAAAGACATTCAGCCGGGTAAGTGGGATACTTCCGTCGGTGGGCATATTGATTTCGGCGAATCGGTCGAAACGGCGTTGAGAAGAGAAGCCCGCGAAGAACTCGGAATCAAGGATTTCAGCCCGGTATTTATCCACCAATACCAATTTGAATCGGAAGTGGAGAAAGAATTGGTTTACAGTTATTTTGCCGTTTATGACGGAACGATTCAACTCAATCCGCAGGAGATCAGCGAAGGCCGATTCTGGTCGTTGAAGGAAATCGAAGCACGCATCGGAAAAGGATGCTTCACTCCCAATTTCGAACATGAATTTCAAAAAGGAATCGATCGCATATTTACTTTAATTTCATAAATACATTCAAAAAATGAAACGAGTTCTGATTGGTATAGAATTAGTTGTGCTTTTATCGGCAGTCATTGCCGCTTCGTGCACCAGCCCCGAACAACCGTTGTTGACCGGTTGCTCACAGTTTGTTGATCCTTTTATCGGAACGGCATATACCGGACATACTTTTCCGGGGGCGGCCTGTCCTTTTGGATTGGTGCAGCCGGGTCCCCAAACCGGCAATTTCGATTGGAGATATTGTAGCGGCTACAATGCCGAAGATTCCCTTATCTGGGGATTCTCCCAGACGCGCCTGAACGGTACCGGCATCCCGGATATGGGGGATATCCTGATGATGCCCTTCTCGCAAACGGCACGTGAAGATTTCAAAAGCGCTTTCCTGAAAACAAGCGAGATGGCTTCTCCGGGCTATTACAGCGTGGAACTGACTGACAACGCCGTGAAAGTGGAATTAACCTGTACGCCGCATGTCGCCATGCATCAATATACATTCAAAGGCAACAATCCTGCCGTGTGCATCAATTACCAAAGCGGCAATGTCAGCAGCGAACAGGCCTATCACAACAGGGTGATCGCCGCCGAGATACAGACCACGGACGACCATACCGTCGTCGGCCATCTGCATGTCCGCCACTGGGTGCAAAGGCATTTGTTTTTCGTCATTCAGTTCGATCAACCGATAGTTTCTGAGAAAAAAGTGCTTGAAAATGAAACCGATAAAGCGCCTACAATCGTATATCAGTTTAAAACGGGAGCGAAAAACAGGTTGAAAGCCAAAATCGCCCTGTCTTCCGTCAGTATTGAGGGGGCGTTGGCAAATCTGAATCAGGAACTTTCACACTGGGATTTCGACCGTGTGAAAAAGGAAACCGGCGATAATTGGGAAAAACTGTTGGCGCGCGTCGAAGTCGATGGAAGCCTGGAACAGAAGCAGAATTTCTATACTTCGATGTATCATCTTTTGATTCAGCCGAATAATATTGCGGATGTCGACGGCAGCTACAGAGGCCCCGACGATTCGGTACGGATTTCCCCGATCGGGAAGTATTTTTCAACGCTTTCGTTGTGGGATACCTACCGTGCTGCGCATCCACTTTATACGATCCTGATGCCCGACTGTGTCGGCGACCTGATCAATACGATGTTGCTACATGCCGAAGTGCATGGCTATCTGCCCATCTGGGCTTTGTGGGGAAAAGAAAATTATTGTATGATCGGCAATCATGGTGTCCCTCCGGTAGTGGAAGCCTGCCTGAAAGATTTTCCCGGGATTGATCAGGAAAAAGCATATCAATGGGTAAAAACTTCATTGACAGTCAATCATAAGAACTCGCCTTGGGATATTTATGACAAATACGGATATCTTCCTTTCGATTTGGTGCCAGAAGAATCGGTTTCACGGACGATGGAATATTGCTTCGACGATTATTGCGCCGCGCAATTGGCCAAAAAACTGGGGAAAGAAGCCGATTATGAATTTTTCATCCATCGCGCCGCCAATTGGAAGAATCTGTTTGACCCGCAAAACAAACTGGTGCGAGGAAAAGACTCGCATGGCCGGTGGCGTACTCCTTTCGACCGTTTTGCTTTGTCGCATGCAAGCACTGCCGGTGGCGATTATACCGAAGGAAATGCCTGGCAATACACCTGGCATGTGCAACAGGATGTGCCCGGCCTGATAGAACAAATGGGTGGAAATGAATCATTTATTACCAAACTTGATTCATTATTTTTCTTGGATGTCTCGGCCGAGGTCAGGGGATTTGTTTCCGATGTCACCGGGCTGATCGGACAGTATGCCCACGGCAACGAACCCAGCCACCATGTGGTTTACCTCTACACGCTGGCAGGTGCAAAGCAGCGAACCGAAGCGTTGGTGCGTGAAATATTCGATAAATTCTATCAGCCGCGTCCCGACGGACTGTGTGGAAACGATGATTGCGGACAAATGTCGGCCTGGTATATTTTCAGTGCGTTGGGATTCTATCCTGTCGATCCGGCAAGTCAACGTTATGTACTGGGAGCGCCCCAGATACCTTGCGTGACAATTAAGTTGCCGAATAATAAACAGTTTACGGTCATAGCGGAAAATTTGTCGGAAGAAAATCTACATGTGCAGTCCGTGAAGTTGAATGGTACGGAATTGACGGATCCGTTTATTACTCACCAACAGATCATGGAGGGCGGAACATTGTTGTTTGAGATGACGGCTCGGTAACCTGCGAATTTATCCCTGTTTCATGTCGTTACTCAATCTTTTTCGCAATATCCTGCCGTATGTCAAGCCGTATAAATGGCTGGTAATACTGGCATTGGTGTTGACATGTGTCGGCGCGTTGACGGCGCAGGTCAATGCCTACGTACTGCAATATACGGTCAACAGCATCACTTCGCTTGTCGAACAGCACAAACCGCTACGCGACGGTTTGCATATTGTGGCGATCATTTCCATTATCCTGTTAAGTAAAGAGTTGATTAATATCTTTATCTCTTTCGGACAAAAATTCTTCGGAGAGAAGATTCGAATCATGATCTCGCAAGACCTTGCCCAACGGGTGATAGAAAAGGTATTGACCTATCGGATGGCGTTTTTTACTTCCGACGAAAGCGGTTCCGGAAAACTGCAAACACGCATCGATCAGGGTGTTTCGAGCCTTACGCGCACTGTGCAGAGTTTCTTCATTGATATTTTCCCGCTTTTTACTTCGGCCATCGTGGCACTCATCGGCATGTTTAACGCCAATTTCTATGTCGGACTGGTGGGATTGTGTATCGTGCCGATCTATTTCGCCATCAGTCAGCGGCAAGCGAAGAAACTGAAAGGCTGGAGGCGCAATATCCGTACCTACCGCGAAAACAAATCCGGCGGAATCATCAATATCATCGAGTCGATCAATGTCATCAAATCTTTTAATCGCGAGGAGATCGAAGCAAAAAAGCAACTTGAACTGCAAACGGCGCTGACGGATACGCAGATGCGCACGCGCGCGACCAATTTCAAGTTCGATGGACTGAAGACATTCACCGAACAGTTCGGCGTGGTGGTCATCATCATCCTGACGGCTTACCTCGTGCTTTCCGGACAGATGCAAATAGGCGCCATCATGCTGCATATCATGCTTTTCAACAATGTCACTGCGCCCATTCGCCAACTTCACCGCATCTACGACGATGTCAACGATGCCCTGATCTATGCCGAAGGATTTTTTGACATCATGCATGCCGACAACGAAGTAGAGCCGTCAGGCACCTACCGTCCCGACAAAATACGGGGAGAGTTTGAGTTGCGGAATGTCGATTTTACGTATCCAAGCGGCACACAGGCGCTGTTTGACGTGAGCATGCGGATTCTGCCGAACCGGATTACCGCGCTTGTGGGGCTTTCTGGCGCAGGTAAAAGCACAGTAATCAATCTGTTAGACAAATTTTACGAACCGCAACGCGGGCAGATCCTGCTCGACGGCGTCTCGTTGGCTGATTATGACACCCAATATTTGCGAGAGAATATCGGTCTTGTGTTGCAGAAAAACCACATTTTCAGCGGTTCGATTGCGGAAAATATCCTGTATGGCAATGTCAATGCTACCCGTGAGCAGATGGAGGAAGCGGCGAAAAAAGCCTACATCCACGAGCAGGTCATCGCCCTGCCCAATGGCTACGAAAGTTCTGCGCTTGCGCTTTCGGGCGGCCAACAGCAGCGCATCGCTATCGCCCGCATGTTTCTGAAAAATCCGCCGATCATCTTCCTCGATGAGCCTACCGCTTCGCTCGATGCGATTGCTACCGAACAGATCAAAAATTCGCTCGATGCCATCAAAAAAGACAGAACCGTGATCATCATTTCCCATTCCATCTCACAAATCATCGATTCGGATATGATTTTCGCCATGAAGCAGGGGAGGGTAGTGGAGAGCGGTACACACGAACAGGTCTATCACCACGGCGGCACCTACAAAGAAATCTTCGATGCTTCCGCACGAAGCATGAATGTGGAAAAGATAAATGATACCATCGAAGGCGATTAAACCTTTAGGTCTTTCCATAATCTAAATATGGGAATGTGAGTCTAATCACTTTGTCGGTATGCAAGCATAAATAAAGCCGACGATTTCGAGGAATCGTCGGCTTTCGTATTTTGTGAAAAATAACAATAAAATTAAAACAAATAACCTACGGTAACGGCCACGTTGGTCGTTTTGGCGCTGATATCATATTCGGAGCCTCCCTGTATCAGGTTGTTCAACCCCATATTGTATTGGAGTTTGAAAACCAGTTTGTTGTATTGGTAGCCCGCTCCGATGTTCAAGCCGTAATCCAATTTTTTCAACTCGCCATCTTCGGAACCAAATGTCAACAGCGCATCTTCTTCGTCCAAATCAACTGAGACGCCCGCAGCTTTGATTTTTTCAGAACTGGAGAGGCCGTAACCCAGATAAGGACCTGCGAAAAGCAAGAATTTTTGATCCATACCCAAATCAAACTTGTAGGCAAGGTTGATGGGGACTGTCAGGTAGTTGAGCGTGCCTGTGTAGTCGTATTCAAGATCATCTTCATCTCCCGACAATGTAAATCCCTTTTGAGAGAAATTCAATTCAGGAATCAAGGACAGGTTTTCCGACAAAGCATAGTCCAATACGAGGCCGACTTGAAAGCCTGCTTTGAATCCGACATCCATGCCTTCCAGAACGTCTTCGGAAAAGGTGGCGCTGGAGGCATTCAAACCTGCGGTGACTCCGAATTTTGCTTGAGCGAAAGCCGCTCCGATAAAGCTACACAAAACCAATGTTAGAATAGTTTTCTTCATACTTACAAAAAATTAAATTTAAAAATAGAGTTATTTTCAATGGTTTTCTCTCGTTCAGCAGAAGCAAATGAGATTTGATTCTGCGTCGCATCGAAAATGTTCCAAAGTTTTTCTTAATCAAGTTTTTTCCGCTATAGTGAATTGTTTATAGTTAAAATACGTGGCAATGTTACAACAATAATTTGTAATTACCAAATATATTTAAGAAAAAAATCTTTAAGTCCGTTTCGTCTACTTTCTTACCCGTTTTGTCGATATTTCTCGCCCGGTTTTTAGACAACATCTAATTTTGTTTCGAAATTCTTAAAACACAGAAAAAATGAAAAAAATAGGTTTATTGATCAAATGTCAACGAATAACGCTGTTTGCAGCGCTGTGGTTTGTTATTTTGCCCACCCAAGCGGCAGAACAAAAGCCTGTGGGCGTTGTTCGCGGTGTGGTGAGCGATGCCGCTTCCGGAGAACCCCTTTCGGCGGTGACGGTGTTTGTGATCGATTCCGATCCGGCAGTCGGGACAACGACCGATGTGGATGGGCGTTTTGCGCTGACCGGACTGACTGTCGGGCGCTACAATATCCATGTGTCGTGTATCGGCTACGAACCGGCAACCATTCGAGAAATCTTGGTATCGTCGGCGAAAGAGACCGTGCTTGAGATTGCGATGAAAGAAAAGCTGACCGAACTGAAAGAGGTTGTGGTGCGACCGAAAACGAATAAGGAGGCGCCGCTCAATGCCATGGCGCTGGCCGGCGGACGGATGCTGAGCGTAGAAGAAGCGAGTCGTTATGCGGGTGGGTACGACGACCCCGCGCGGCTGGTCAGCGCATATGCAGGCGTGGACGGCAGTGTCAGCAGCAATGGCATCGCCATTCGCGGCAACTCGCCGCAGTTTCTGCAATGGCGACTCGAAGGCGTGGAAATTCCCAACCCTACCCATTTCCAGGATATTACCGGAGTAGGGGGCGGCATCCTCACGGCATTGAGTTCGCAGGTGCTCGGCAATTCCGACTTCTTCACCGGCGCTTTCCCTGCGGAATACGGCAATGCGCTGTCGGGCGTGTTCGATATGCAACTGCGCAACGGCAATAATCAGAAGCGAGAGCACACGGCGGTGATAGGCACTACGGGGTTGGAGTTCGCTTCCGAAGGTCCGTTTCGCAAGGGTGGTAAAGCTTCGTATCTCTTCAATGCCCGTTATGCCACAATGGGGTTGCTGAATGCGCTGATTCCAGACATGTTGGGCGGCGCGGCAGGAATGAATTACATGGATTTGTCGTTCAAACTGAATCTGCCGACCGCGAAAGCCGGTACATTCACCCTCTGGGGCATCGCGTTGAATGATCATTATCCGATCAATGCACCGAAAGACACAGCTGAATGGGACCTGCCGGGCTATAAAGACGACGGCGATTTCTATCAGACCTCCGTCGCCGGCGGACTGGGACACCGCATCTTCACCGGCAACAACGGCTATCTGAAGACTTCGCTCGCTGCAGGTTTCACCGACTTTGAGGCAATGCAGGACGAAATGCCCGTAGTGGACGGTGTGGAAGGCGCCCCAATTCCTTGGCTCGATATGCGAAGCCGCAACTTTAATCTGATGTTGAACAGTTACTACAACCGCAAGTTCAGCGCTCGCCATACCAACCGCACCGGTTTCAGCGTGACGGAGATGTTTTACGACCTTGATTACAGCGCCTCGCCCGATTGGGAAAAATTGCCGCCGCTCCCCGCCCGTCGTTTTGCCAAGAGCAATGGGCATACCACCCGTGTGACGGCCTACACCTCATCGCAAGTCCGTTTGAATGAAAAATTTACGGCGAATGTCGGCCTTCACTCACTGTATTTTCGGGTCAATAATGAATGGTCGATCGAGCCGCGCCTGGCGTTGAAATGGCAACCGGCAACACAGCATGCGTTCAGCATCGCCTACGGACTTCACAGTCGGCACGAAAAACTGGATTACTACTTCTTTGAGCAGGACGGACAAATGGTGAATAAAAACCTCAAACTCGCCAAAGCGCACCATCTTGTCCTGGCCTACGACTTGTCGCTCAACGAACATGTCCACCTGAAGATAGAGCCGTATTATCAATATCTGAAAAACATTCCTGTGATCAAAGACAGCCTGTGGAGCGTCATCAACTACCAGCAGTTCTACCTCGATTCACCGTTAACCAGCGATGGTGCAGGACGCAATTACGGCATCGACTTTACCCTCGAACGCTACCTCAAGGACGGCTACTATTGGCTGCTGACGGCATCGGTCTTCGAGTCACGCTACCGTGGTGGCGACGGCGTTTGGCGCAATACCCGCCTGAACCGCAATTTCCTTATCAATGCGCTCGGCGGAAAGGAATGGAAGATGGGACGGGAGCGGCAAAACATCTTCGGCGTCAACCTGCGATGCACCTATCAGGGAGGGGATTACTACATTCCGGCCGACTTTGCCGAATCGCAAGCGCAGCAGACTTTCGTTCAAGACGCTTCTCGCGCTTATACCGAACGCCTCGATAATGCCTTCATCGCTCATTTGACCATCAGTTACAAGATCAATCGCCGCGCCACCGCCCACGAGATAGCGCTGAAAATGATCAATGTGACGGGCTACAAAGAGTTCTGGGGCATCAACTACAACCACCGCACCAATCAGCCCGAACTGTTTCTGCAAGCAGTTTCGTTCCCGAATTTGAGTTATAAGATTGAGTTTTGAAGTGCTGCCTGCCAACGCGGCAAAGTTTGGTTAATAATTTTTTTTATTACTGTCCACTAAACATTACAATTCAAAGGGCGAAGATACAAAAAGTTTTTCAATGAACGATTAACATTCTCATTTTC
>JAISUK010000021.1 GCA_031272075.1 Dysgonamonadaceae bacterium | reverse complement strand
TCTGGGCTTTTGTTGTAGCAAAAAGTCCGAAAAAGCATAGAAGCAAGATAGCGCTTCTGTGAGATAATTGTCTCATAAATTTTATATTAAACATAAATAATAAATAATAGATAAAGATTTTTACTTTTTCAAACGTTCAAACGTTCAATGATCTTTTGATTTCTAATAAATATATAATTCATCGTTTTCGATTTTGTATTTTAATTTTGGAACCAGATCTTGCAGAATTTCCATCATCTCCGACACACCTTCATCATGCATCAATTTCATGGAAATCAATTCATTGGGATAACGACCGGAATTGACATAGACTTTCAGGTTGTATTTGCGTTCAATAATCCTGGCGATTTCTTCGATACGCAAACGACTGATAATCAAGTTTCCTTGCGTCCAGGCAATCACAGGAGCCACATTGACTGTTCTTTTTTCAACGGTTCCTTTGATATGATTGAGGCAGACTTGTTCGTTCGGCGACAAGGTGACTGCCGGATGTCGATTGTCGCGAAACTGTACATTGACTTTCCCCGATTCCAGGGTGACGAACGACTGTTCGTCGTTGGCAAAAGCCGACACGTCAAAAACCGTTCCCAGCACTTCGACATTCAGATCACCTGTCTTGACGATAAAAGGATGCTGCCGATTGTGCGTCACCGAAAAATAGGCTTCGCCGTTGAGATACACTTGTCGGGTTCGTCCGAAATGTTGCGGATAAATCAGGATGCTGCCGGCATTCAGTTGCACTTTCGAGGAATCGGGCAATGTCACACTACGCAACTCTCCGTTCGGGACGATACATTCCGTCCATTGCAGATCCGCATTTTGCGAAGCGTTGTGATGTTGCATATAGACGTAAGTAAGCGCCATAGACAACAATGGCAGGAGCAGTACGGCAGCTGCGCGCGACCATTTTTTCCATGCACGTCGGACAGCAAGGTGTGAGGTTGATTCGCCGCTTGCTTTTGCCATCACATCCCTGAACGATTGTTCGGTCGAAGCATCCGCATCCGCCTGGATATTTTCCCATATTCCGAAAAGCACTTCGTCTTTTTCGAGGCTGTCGCGTGCTTCGCACAACCACAAAACAAAGCTCTTTTGCAGATCTTCCGGCTGATTTTTTGAGAAATAGGCCTCAATTATATCACGTACTTTTGTCATATTTTTTCACTATTCATTTATTAAGACAAGTAATTTCTTGTTTACACCCAATGGGAATAAAAAAAATCTTAATCGGGATGGGAAGTGCGTCTATTGCACCATAAAAAACAAGCCGATCAGCATGGTAACCTCGCGAATCTGTTTAAGCGCCAGATTCAAATGATTCTCCACCGTCTTTTTTGAAATTTGTAATTTTTCCGCAATTTCCGCATTTTTAAGATGTTGTATACGGCTCATCTCGAAGATCCGGCGTCGCTGCTGAGGCATTTGTTCGACGGTCAGCCGAATCAGCAATGCCAATTCTTTGGCATAGATTTCATCTTCGGGCGAATAAACCTCATCGGGAATATATGACGATAAATAGTTGTCTTCTACTGTTTTGTGATTCAAATAGTTAATTGCGGCATTCTTTGCCATCCGAAACATATAAGCATTCAGCGATTGAATGTTGCGCAGCATCTCGCAATGCTTCCAGACTGTTTCAAACAGGTCTTGCGACAATTCTTCCGCCACTGTTTCCTTTTTCACAAAATAGGTGATAAAACGTTTCACTTTCGGGAAATAGCACATAAACAAGCGGCGAAAGGCATCATGATCGCGAGCCGCCAATTGTTCCACATCAATCGAGTTAATAATATTTTGCTCCATTTATCATTTAGCAAGGCAAAGGTAGTACATTTATAAAGAATGCGGGCAAAATATCAAAATAAATTTATATTTTTACAGCGTAAATTTTAACGAAAACTAATGGCTATATTAAGACATCCTATCAGAGAAGCAGAACGGTATTTGCAGAACGCAAGGCAAATACTGAGTGAGAAAGCCGAGAAAGACGGCGAATATTACAATGACGCGAAGTATGTTCGCATGGCGGGCAATACAGCTGGGCAGACAAAAACTATCAACCTACGCCGGAAGACATCGCTGCCTGGGAGAAAAAACCAACATCTTTCAACGTATCTATGCTTTTTTGTTTCTGTGATCAGGCAAAATAGTTGCAACCATCACCGTCTACATGCAGAAAACAGGCGCCCAAAGCTGCTTCTTCGTCGCGCTCGGAAAGAATTAATTTGCAATTAAACCGATTCTCAATGATTTTTGCCAGCAACGGATTCTTTTTAAGTCCATTGCCCGAACCGACCAATGTGTTTTTATTCTTTTTTATCTCGTCCGGAATGCGTTCATAAAAGGCATATAATTCAGACGCAATTCCTTTCAAAAAGCCTGTTATCAGGTTTTCAGGAGTGAAGTTTGTGGTGGAAATATTGAAAATGGCGCCTCTTTTCGATGGCTCAAGGCGAGTGCCGTTGAAGGTTGTTTCGACGACAGGAAAATCGTTCGATACTGCGCTTTCCGCAACAACTGTCATTTTCTCGTATAAATCGATGGAATCATCAGTAGTTGCGCCAAAAAGTTTCAATGTATTTGCAAAGAATGATTTAAGGACAGTCAGCGAAAGTCCTCCGCACAAAGCGGCGCCAACAAGGATGTACCCTCCTCCGGGAAATGGGCGAGTATCAAGCTGTTCCACTTTCACAAAGTCTTTTGAATACACTGACAACTGGCTGCTGGTGCCCACTGTGATATGGATAGAATGGGCAATGTCGCCGACAGAACCGAGAAAACTCGCCTGATTGTCGCCGGTAGCAGCGTAGACAGGTATCTTATCAGCGAAATAGCCTGCCAGGACGCCCGCCTCGACAGTGTCGGGCATCATGGAGCTGTCAATGTCGGCTTTTTCGAGCGATGCGGTATCAAAACACAGATTTTTCAGATCGAAAAAACCGAATGAAGCGCCATTGGCGTAATCTGTCAGCGGCGTCGATCGTCCTGCGAGTTTCATTACTACATAATCCATTATTGTACAAATCTTTACAGCTTTCGCAGGCACAAGATTGTTTTGCAAATTATAAAAATGAGTGACCGCCCCGTAACCGGTCGCCAGCGAATAGCCTGACAAGTCGGACAGGCGCTCGACATAAGTGCGATGCCCGTTGAAAGGCAAATTGCCTCTGCCATCCAACCAGGTGTAGAGTGGCGACAAGGCGTTTCCTTTTTCATCAACATAAAGGATTCCGTGCATTTGTCCTGTCACTCCAATTCCTTTGATATCAGCATATTGATCTGTGAACTCCCGAAGTATCTCCATCACGGTATCCATAATTAACGAAGGATCCTGTACGCTTTCCCAGGCCAATGAAGAGCGTATATTTGCCTTGTTATCTTTGGATATGGAGGCAACAGATTTTGTTTCAGGGTTATATATCACGCCACAAAGCGAACTTGTTCCGATATCAATTCCTATATAGTACATAAAATCAACAAGTTAGTTATTAATCAGCGGTGCGATGCCGACATCGGATATTTTGATTCCATCGGTGCGAAAAAGCAAGCGTTGAATGTAGAGATCAGGCCGATAGGAAAGCATTGTGCGTTTACCTGCGATTTCGGCATCGATAAACGAGCCGCCTAACTTCGCGTTGCATTTAACTATCACCCTGACAGTAAAAGGTTTGTTGACGCCGATAAGGTTTTCGATTGCATAATTGAATCCGGCTCCGCCTGCGCCTTGACGCGGCGACTTTTCATTTCCCGGAGCAAAATCGTCCATCGAGCCGTCGGCATATTGTGCACGGAGCTCGGAGAGATCGATTTGCAGTTCACAAGCGTTCCGCCCACCCTCGTCGCCCAAAAAAACAAGTCCGATTTTTCCGCCTTTATCAACCGGATTGACCCGGAACGTCAACATAAATGAATGTACATCGGATGGATACACTGTTGTTTCGGTCACTTTGGATGCCAATTTTCTGGCATTGCCCGTGGTCGGTATTATTTCCTCCATCCATTTTGTGCCGACACGTCCTTCTGGCAGTTGAACCAGTTCGTGGATGATAAGCGGGCCGCCCCATCCGCGTACGTTCATCCATGCGGCCATCAGATAGCGCCCATCGGATATCGGCGTTATGGAAGGAACGCACATCCCATTGTAGAAGTCAAGTCCTTTTTCTACAAGACTTTCGTAATCGGTGTCGGGCGAAGATGCGGGCTTTGACCACAATCCGTTAAACCCTCCGATGATATAATCGTATTCCCCCCAGCGGAAGAAGAACGTGCAGTCGCCGCCCGGCGGGAAATCAGGGTTGACGCATCGCCAGCCGCTGTCTATCGATTCGGATTCCCATATTCCTTTCGACTGGTAGTTTGCGAGCAATTTCAGTTTGCCGTTGGGGTCGATATATACGCTCGGATTTTCGCAGGGATGAAAAAGGATGCCTGTTTTGCGGAAGCCCGACAATCCGTCGTCGCTGACCGAATAACTTGAACCTGCCGGAAAACCGGTAATATTATTACGGTTGAAAGCGCCGGTATATCCGTGTACTTTCAGGAAATTCCACTGTTCGGGTAAGGCTGTCTGTTCGCGCGGATAGATGCGGGTAGTGTGATAACCGTAACTGATACAGAATTTTCCGCCCCATACAAAGGGTGTGCCTGTGCCGAATGTTTCCCATTGCTCTTCGATCGGGGTAGCGGCTTCGTGCTCCGTCCATGTCTTGAAATCGGTTGTCGAGAGGTGCTCGAAATAATGGGCGCCGCGTCCGAATTTACTTTGATGATGACGGCGATCGTACAGGTAGAAAATATGATAACGTCCTTCATGATAAAAGGATACGACATCGCCCACCCAAGCATTGTGTCCCGATGGCGTCCAGTACTGGATTTCCGGGACTGTCTCAGGCGTTTGCGAAGTCTGCTGTTGGGGTAGCAGCACCGGGAAATAGATGGCGGCATCGCTGACGGCATCAGGAATGATATTCCATGTCTTCTCCGTTGTCCATTGCGGATAGCCGAGTGCGAAATCGTTGTCAAGCAGTTTGCCGTCAACGTACATCGTCCATTTCACTCCCGTAAAGTTCAATACGATATCGTGCTTCCCATAAGGCGTTTCGAGCATCGCAAGCGGAATGCCGATGGTCATCTCTTTCGTTTCAGCCGCATTTTCGGGGAATTTCAGTCCGAGCGACGCTTCCAGGACGGGAACAGAACCGTCGGGCATGGCGTATGCGGGATAATTTTGACCGTCGCGGAGATTCGGGTCGTGCATACGCAATTTGACTTTCAGCACTTCAGGGATTTCCAACAACGTCATCTCGTCGTTCGTTATGGACTTGACGTCAACAGAAAAACGCACCGTAAAGCCTTGCTCAATCTGTTCAGGCACAGGCAAATTCGCTTGACGGATTGTTGTATTCAAAGTTCCGATGCTCGCATGTCGGGAAAAATCAAACTCCCAGGTCGAAGGTTGCAGCACAACCTTGACTGATCTATCAGGCGTGCTCATCACGCAAGATATTATCATGAGGGGTATTGTGATACAAAAAATTATTTTTTTCATACGTCAATCATTTGTTTTTTAAAGGTCGTATGGAACTCGCACGACATTATTGTCATCAGTTTGGATATTTGCAAATCATGCCCGTTTCATACCTGTTTACTCGTGAATCATGCTCGTTTCATTTATTGTCCGCTTGCTTTAATTTTCGACACCAGAAATACAAGATAGGCAACACAGACAGTCAAAACAATGACTGCTCCCGTCTGGCTGCCCATGCTGTCGGATGCAAATCCCATCAGTACGGGGAAAATCGCTCCTCCGGCAATTCCCATGACCATCAGACCCGACATTTCGTTCTTTTGAGCCGTTAATGACAATGCATTGGAGAAAATGATCGGAAAAACGTTGGAGTTACCAATTCCGACCAAAGCGATGCAGGCATAAATAGCTGTTGTATGATTGCTAACATAAAAGCCTGTTATACCGGCGAGAATCAGCAGAACGCTTACGATAAACACTCTCTTTATTGAAAGACGTGCCAAGAAAAAAGAACCGGCAAAACATCCGAATGTTCTGAAGAGGAAATAAATACTTGTTGCATAACCGGCTTGCGACAATGTCATCCCTTCACGTTCAATCAACAGTTTCGGAGCGGTGATATTCATCCCGACATCAATTCCCACATGTACCAAAATTCCTGTAAACAGCATAATCACAACTCCATCGCTCAACAACGCGAAACATTTCAAGAAAGAGGAAGATTTTCGGTCAGCGGTTTGTTCGCTTATATCCGTAAACAGCAAATAGATCATTGCAATCAGGCAAATGACTGCAAATATGGGGAACAATAATTTCCAGTTGCCCCAAAGAATGATTGCCTGAGCAGCAATGATGGGAGCGACGAATGAAGCGATCGCTTTGATAAATTGTCCCATTGTGAGGTAACTGGGTAATTTTTTTTCACTTACAATATCCGTCAACAACGGATTCAAAGACACTTGCATCAGTGTGTTGCCGATTCCCAAGAATGAAAATGAAAGCATCATGACGAGTTTACTGTACATGACAAGCGGAAAAAGCAACCCTGCGAATGTGACCGCCAGACTTAACAGTACCGTCAGCTTTCGTCCAATTTTATTCATCAGGATACCTGTCGGGATGGAGAACACCAAAAACCAGATGAAAACCACAATTGAAAATGAATTGGCGACCGTATCCGACAGACCAAAATCATTTTTCACATAATTGGTTGCAATACCGATCAGGTCGACGAATCCCATTGTGAAAAACGCCAACATGACTGGAATGATTTTTACAATAACATGATCTTTTTTCATACGTCAATCATTTATTTGTTATATGAACTATGGTTAGCTCTTTTTTTTATTTCACTTCATGCACAAACATAAAGTAATCATGGACAATATTACCGCCAACTACACCCGGCGACGCCACCACTTTAATCGTATGATTTCCATCTTCCGGCCAGAATTTTTCGTATAATTTTTCCACCCTCCGATAAGATGCCCAACAAACCACATCAGCGTCGAGTTCGCCGTCGATATAGACACGCCCATTGCCGAGGTCGTTATTGTAAAGCGCATACCAGGCGATGTATCTCCCATAAAAAGAGACTTCTACCGAATTATTTTGCCATACCACATAACTGTCGCTGGCGTGGTATACTCCCGGCTCCCAAATATACAAATTATCTCCGGTATAATGGCATCTTGCGTCTGTCGTTTCCACATCTTCCTGAACCAGTTCACCTTCGACATGTTTATAATTGACGGTACGCAACTGCAAACGGACGGATGCAGTTTGTTCTTTAGGCTCTATTTGCCAGTAATAGGCAGTTGAACTGGTTAACGGGTCGAAATCCGTAAATATCTGATCCATAGCTTCCTCTTTTGTCATGAGGTAAGAACCGGCATCTCCCAGATCAATTACTTTGGTAGATTCGACCGGAAAATCGCGAACTTTAGAAATCTTCAACACATAGTCGCTCACTTCCGGCACTTTTGTCCATGAAAATTCAATAGGAAACGAAGTGTTAAAGATATTGATCACCGAGGCAGCCTCCGGTGTTTTCAGAAAAATGGCAGGCTTAGCCGCTTCCGAGATGCGCAAATTGTAGTAGGTTTCCCACGCAGGAATTGTGTCAAGAAGCGGAATTCCACCGATATACGGTAAGATTTTCGCCCTGATTTTGATAGGGATTTCCACATCCAACAACACATTTTCCACGATGAAACTCGGCAGATTACCTCCCTCAAAAGCATGAACCTGTCCGTCCTTGTCGGTATATTCACCCGAATAACTGAAGAACTGGTACAAATCCGATTCTATCGGACTTCCCCATTCGACGACCGCGGCCGAGGTTGATTCGATCACATTGGGAGGCACCAACGACAGCACATCAAGGTCTATTTTTGTAAACGGCGTCAATTGCGTTTCTTGGGGAATGGATTTGTTACCGTATTGGTCTTCAGTGTAAATTTTGAAATGATACATCCGCTGTTCGGTCAAACCGGATATATTTACCCAGGAACAAACACTGTCGATCACAATATGTTTGTCATCGTATTCAATAACAGTCTTTTTCGCTTTCCCCAATTTCATCTGATCTGAAGGCACTTTGCCTCCTTTGTTCAGGTAAAATTCTACACGTTCATAACCAAGTCGCCATCCAAGTGTATCGAATTTGGCAGGATAAACGGCTTCTTGCGGAGAAAACTCTTTGATATTTTCGTAAATATCCGAGCAGGAAGAATATGCCTGAACCAATATTACTGCGATTAGCGTGATTTTAATGATACTTTGCATATCTTTAAATTTTAGTTTTCGTTGTTATTTTTTTCTTTCAGTTTGTTTTCTTTCGGCCATAGAGCGTGATTTCCGACAGGCCCATGTGAGCTTGCGAGGTATAATCATTGTTGAAACCAAATCGCGCTTCATAACGGAACCAGCGTGTAGGCGCCGAAAAATGAGGGTTTTCGACATAGAGATAAGCCATATCGCCTGCCTGAGCCATCACCCTGTATTGCTGTCCGGGAAGGTCGGGCGGAAAGACTATTTTATGTGTGCAAATGGAATCCCAATCAGATTTCACTGCATCCCAAATATACATGCTGTAGATACCTATATTTTCGTTGCCGTAATACCATCCCCTCCCTGTTGGGATGTTTGGAGCGCTCCACGAGAGATCCCGCTGATGTGTGACAATACGGCTGATTTCCCATTCTTCGCCGAGATCAATGATAAAATTGGCCGGTAAATTTCCATCCGCGATATTTCCGGTATGTCCTTTTGGACCCGTAGATCCCCAATTCCAGTTTAGCCCGTTGTCGATAATATCGTCGGTGATATAGATCATACGACCTTCATACGCATCCCAATAGCCTTGCGGTACCCCTCCGATAGAATCGTTGGTGATGGGAATGACCCATCTATCTTTGGGAATTTTCTCATCCTTGATCATGTAGATGCTACTTTCGGCCAGATCGCTGGTATTTCCGTAACGGTCTTCCACTTTGACTTTTACATTCACGGGTGTCGTCTCGGAAATATTGTCGAGGCGGATATATTTTCGTTCAAGCGTATCGGTAGAGGTATAGATAATTACCTTTTCCTTTCCTTCGTACGAATAGCTGACATGAATGTTGACGACCTGTTTCAGTTCATTTTTCCAATCCAGGTAGAATGAGCTGAAGCCGCCTTTGACGTTTATACTGCTTGCGACACGTGCGACGGCAGGTTCTTTCGGGATCACGGTGATTGTCTGTGTTTCGGACTTATTGCCGGCACGGTCTACCGCATACAAGGTCACATTTTTCGGATTCGTATCTGCAAAACCCTCGACATCGATGGAGTCTGTATAGTAAGATGCCGAAAACCAGATTGTTTCCCCTTTCTGATTCGTATAGCGAGCATCAACAGTCAGCACATCTTCATCTTCCGGAGGTGTGAAATAAATCCTGGCGCCTCCGTAAAGCGGTTTGTATTCCTCACTTATAATCGGTTTCCCCGGAGGGGTGGTGTCGGCATAATTGATCTCGAATCGTTCACTTTCCCGACATCCTTGCGCAATGACCAGTAGTGATATTATAGATAAAATTGATATTTTTATAGACATAATTTATAAAATTAGAAGTTTTATTTTTCAGCGCCGGGCCATCCCGGATTTTGTTTCAGATTGGAATTGATATTCATTTCGCTCAGCGGTATAGGCCAAAGATTGTCGCGCATTTGAAAGCTGCGTTTTTGTTTGATTGAGAGCACGAAAAAACTGCCCACAGTTGCACCCTTGCCATTCCAGCCCATGGTCGGCTGGTTAAATTCCAATACCGCTCGTTTGTAGCGTCGCATATCGAAGAAACGCGCCCCTTCGAAAGCCAATTCTATACTGCGTTCGCGTAAAATAATTTCGCGTAGTCTGCTTTTATCTTTGTGGCTATTGATGTAATTTGAGCTTACCCAGGTTGGATTGGACCAAGCATCTTCCACGTCAGGGATTCCGGCGCGACGTCGCACCTTGTTAAGTTCATCGTATACTGCTTGTCCCGGTCCTTCTATCTCGTTGAGAATTTCAGCTTTCATCAGGTATAAGTCGGCCAAACGGATGATGGGATAAGGGAAAGCAATCATGCGGTGATAAGAAGCGTTTGTGGATTCGGGATGAACGAATTTTTGCACACCGATGCCCGTCCAGAAATAATTGATTTCACCGCTACCGCCGTGAGCGTAACTGATTCCGCCGTCGGTACCCGGCAGCATCATGGTCGGCATTACGCGTTGATATTGACGCCAATAGCCACCGGTAATACCAAGATTTGCATAAAAGCGCATCTCCCTTCCCAAATACAAACTCACGGTTCTGACATCCGGTTGAATGATGCCTGCCCATGGTTGATAGGCAGCATCAGAAGCATTGGGAGTCGTGAAAAGTTCGTATTTGTCGCTTTGCGAAAAAGTCATATCAACATCCAAAGGCAGTCCGTTTTGCGTATAATAGCGTTCGAGCATGCTGTAGCTGGCTCCAAGCCAATTTCCGACACCCCATGTGTCTTGCCAGTCGGGGTCGTTCTCATTGCTGGTACGAATCGCGCTGGCATATTGGAGAAAATCATCGCCATACCTGTCGCCGGTACGTCCCCAAATCAATTCTTGATTCCAAGGATCCGGAACGACCATCTTCGCCGAATAATAATTTTTCATATTCACGGGATTTTGATTTAATAACGCTTCATCTTCCTTGCTGAATGGCGTTTCGGTAAATTGGTATAAATCTATGAAATGCTCTCTGCAGAAGGTAATTGCAGCGTTCACGGCATCGAGTGCGTCTTGCCATTTCTGTGGGTTTTCATCCAACGGAAAAAAGGGCTGCCCATCGAAATCGAGAAAATCGCCGTAATACTCTCGGTTGCCGTTGAAGAAAGGGCTTGCGCGCAGGAGCATGATTCTGGCTTTGATGGCCAAAGCGATCCTTTTATCAATCATGCCGAGGTTGATGTCGGAGACCTGGTCTTGTAAATCCGGAATCGCTTCATCCATCAATTGGATGATATAATTGAAACAGTCTTCCACTTTTTGACGTTTCGGCAAAATTTGTTCATCAGACTCATCTACATTCACGCTGCGATCAACGATGGCAATAGGTCCGTAATATTCTACCAGTTGGTAATGATAGTATGCTTTGAGAAACTTTACTTGCGCTATCCAGTCGCTTATTTCCGACGCCGACATATTCGCCGCGAGAGCGATATTATCGAGAAAGGTATTGCAGGCGCGTATCGCCTTGTAAAGGTGAGGAGCGCCGCCACTGCCTGTCCACAAGCCATACATGGGATTGCTGTTGTTTTGGCCTCCCATCATTATACCCATCGGCGGTTGGCGCCACAGATCGTTTCTGTCTTCTTCCCTAGAAACCCATTCGTCGCCTAACAAAAAAGTAGAATTATAAGCATTGTGGACAGGAGGCAGGTAACTGTAAACCTTAGATAAGGCATTGTATGCCATTTCACGGTTGGCAAAATAGTCTTCCAACGTGACGGTATTATCCGGCACAATATCAAGGTAGTCTGAACATGACGAAAACGTCTGAGCCAGGATTGTTGTGATTATTGTGATTTTAATGATTGATTTCATACGTCAATAATTTGTTTTTAAAATGTCAATTGTATACCCAGGTTGAAACGACGGTTGATTGGATAAGCCAACCCGTTTCCGCCCATTTCAGGATCCCACATTTTGAAAGGACTGAGATAGAACAGATTTTCCGCACTGAGATAGATGCGTCCGCCGGAAATACCGAAACCTTTGACAAGACCCGGACTACAGCCCACTTCCACGGTTTTCAGTCGAATAAAGCCCCCTTCACGCAACCACCAAGTCGACGGCTGGATGTTGTTGTTGATCTGGTAAGTTGCAAGTCTTGGCCAGAAGGCATGGATATCGGGATTGGTCTCGCTCCACGAATCGCGCGCGATGATGGCAGGCGCATTGCGTCTATCCACCAAAGGAGCGATCCCTTCGGGATTGATAAAGAACGAAGTCTGTCCATTTCCCTGGAAGAAGAACGAGAAATCCACTTTCTTATAACCGACCGACGCGCCGAAACCGTATTGCAACTGCGGCACATTGGGATAGCCGATGGGGATGCGGTCGTTTTCGTTGATTACGCCGTCATTGTTTACATCGGTGTATTTGATATCTCCACGCATATAAGCGCCAAAAGCGATCTGGCTGGGTGAATTGTCGATTTCCGCTTGATCAACAAACAGACGCTCGGCAATATAGCCCCATTGTTGCCCTACCGAATGTCCCACGGTATAAAGATAGTATTCGTCGTAAGAAGGTTCGTCGGTACGGACAATTTTGTTGGTCGCATACGTGGCATTCACACGCGCCGTGATCCAAAAATCTTTGTTGAAAAACCGCTTGTAGTCGATCGAGCCGTCCACGCCATGCGACTTGACCGTTCCGATGTTGCCGCTGATGGTTGTTTCATAACCCATTGTTTGAGGGATGTTGTTACGCGGCCAATATATTTTGTCTCGTTCATTGTGAAAATAGTCGACCTGAATATTGATACTTTTCAGCAATTCGAGTTCCAATCCGAGGTTGGCAATGGTAGAGACTTCCCATTGGATATTCGGATTGTTGTATCTTTCCACATTGTATCCTTCGTACCTTTGCAGGTAGTCTTTCCCCCAAGAATACATTCCTCCGCCGCCGTTTATTTTCGACAGGAAGAAAAATCGGTCAGCTCGCCCTGCGATGGCATCGTTTCCGACTTTTCCGTACGTAAATTTCAATTTCAAGAGGCTGACAATCTCTTGTAAACGTTGACTATAATAAGGTTCATTCGAGATGATCCATCCCAAACCGAAAGAAGGGAAAAAGCCAAACCGATGGGATTTATCAAATTTTTCGGAACCATTATATCCATAGGAAGCCTCCAGGAAATAACGTGAATCATAATCGTAGGTAAATCGCGAAGAATTACCGAGATTTCGTTCCGGCAATGTTTCGTAGATAGAGCCATCGCTGCCGTTGGTCAGGATTTTCTCTTCTGCAATACCGACAGTCATCATGCCGAGATGATGCAGTCCGAAATTCCGGTTCCAGTTCAAACGGCCTTCAAAATAGTAATGCGTCTCCCCATTACGCCCCCCAATCACATCTCCCAGGCGTCCGCTTTCGTTCGGATTGAGGCAGTAAAGGGAATATTCCTCCGTTTGAGGATCATAATTTTCGAGTGCGTAATAAACCGGATTATAAACACGTGATTGCGCGGAAGAACTCCAAGTATTTACGGAAGCCTTCAATTCCAGTTTCAAGTTTTCCGTAATTGCTTTCAGGTCTTGCTTGAGTGTCGCCTGGGCAATCAGGGTATTTTCGTCGGTTTGCGTATAACCTCTTACCATTTCGGCAAAAGGGTTGACCATCATGGGATCAACCATGCCGAACATGGTATTTCTGACGTTGAGGTATTGCTCATTGGGTGTCCACACGGCCGGAAACTCGACGGGATTGATATTCATAACCATATTGAAAATATCACTTGCCGAACGATAAGGCGCATTGTATTTCTGGAATCTTCCTGAGATTCTGGTATCCAACTCGGTTGTTTTTCCCAATTTAAAAATGACATTGCTGCGAATATTATAGCGCTTGATGTCTATATTACTGTTGAAGTTATTCAAATAGTCCTGGTTGTCGACTTTGAGCAAACCGGTTTCATGATCTATTCCTGCCGAAACATAATACGTTGCCACTTGCCCGCCCCCTGACAGATTGATATTGAATTTAGTATTGACGGTATGATTTTTCATCAGCATATCATACCAGTCAACATTGGGATAGATCATCGGATTGTCGCCGCGCAAAGTCGCCTGAATCTTTTCTTCACTATACCAATTGCCCATGGGGGTAATCAATTCAGGGCTGTCTTTGTATTGCGCCATCTGGTCGTTGTGCCGTGAAATCCGGGCTTCGTTGTAGAGTTTCATGTAAGAGACGCCATCAAGCAATTCCAGCATGGAGGTAGGAGTTGACACATTGACGTCTAACCTGGCGGAGATTTTGACCTTTTCGCCCAAAGATCCGGATTTTGTGGTGACCGAGATGATGCCGTTAGCGCCTCGAGCGCCGTAGAGTGAAGTAGCGGAGGCGTCTTTCAGAATTGAGAACGCATCAATATCGTCAGGCTGAAGGCGCGCCAAATCATCGGAAGAGACTTCAAAACCATCGATCAGAATCAGCGGGTCGGATTTGTATCCAAAGGTCGTCACACCGCGCACAAAGAATTGAGCGTTGTCTTTGCCCGGTTCTCCCGTTGTCTGAAAAGAAATCAATCCGGGGATTTTTCCTGCAAATGCAGCGGTCAGATTACTACTCGCAATCTGCAAATCCTTCGCTTGAACCGTGGTAATGGATGCCACCACACTCTCCTTTTTTTGAATACCGAAAGCAGTCACCACCACTTCCCCAAGTTCTTTCGTTGCTTCAATCATCGTGACTGAAACAACTTGTTGTTTTCCTACTTTTATTTCCTGTGTTCGGAAACCCAAATAAGAAAACTGCAAGCTACAAGTATCGCTCGGAACCGTGATGACGAAATCGCCATTGATGTCGGTGATGGTGCCGATGGTGGTTCCGAGCACACCCACATTCACCCCTTCCAATGGCTCATTGAAATTGTCAAAAACCTTACCTGTCACTTTTCTAGTCTGGCTACTCACATCCAAGGCTAAGAATAGTAGCGTCGCCAAACATAAGAACACAGCAATAAACCTCTTGTTTTTCATAAGTAATAATTTGTTTTTTCCTTAATAAATTACATCGACGCCGCAAACGTAAATATTATTTTTCTTATATGCAAATAAAATGACAATAAAAAGTAAAAATTTTTTTGCCAATATTTATTACATATATGTAAACATTAGACGTGATTTGTAAGTTAATTGCGCGTAGAAGGGTAAAAGTTATTGATTATGTAAGATTTTTTCAATACATTTGCGCCAAAATTGATTCGAAAATTTCATAACAATATGTTGGTAAATGATTCAAAAAATAATTACAATTCCATTTACAAAGATGTAAAAACACGCATTATTGAAAATGATTATCCCAGCGGCACCTTATTGCCAACGGAGTCGATGCTCGCGTCGGAATATGCCGTCTCACGGCCAACAATCGCCAAAGTCTACAACCAGCTTCAAAAAGAGGGGTTGATAAAGAAGACAAAAGGCTTGGGATCGGTTGTGCTCAATCATTATACACCGGGGAATATTACTTTCGGATTACTATTGCCCGGCGCCGGCGAATCGGAGATCTTTTCCATTATCAACGACCAGTTCCTGAAGCAGTCGGAAAGCGGCAAATTTAATTGTTTGTGGGAAGGCGCTACTGCGAGTGATGCGGAAATAAGGCAAACTTTGATCGATTCATGTTGCAATAATTACATTGACAAACGGGTTGACGGAATCTTTTTTGCACCCATCGAAAGGGTAAACAACTCCGCTGATATCAATTTACATATCTGTAATAAAATAAAGGAAGCAAACATCCCATTGATTTTGATTGATCGGGACATTAAAAAATTGCCGGAGAGAAGTGATTTTGATGTGATCGGTTTGGATAATTTCAGCGCCGGATGTATCATGGCGCAACATCTAATCGATGCGGGATGTGAAGTGATTTATTTCTTTTACCGTCCCGATTCGGCCACTTCAGTCAACATGCGCTTGTCGGGTATCCGTGAAACGGTAATAAACAACAAATTACCGTTTACCGAAGATCATGTCTATTGCGCCGATCCTTCCAATTTGAAGCAGATTCAACAAATCAAGGTGTATTCCGGTAAAACGGGAATTATCTGCGCCAATGACGCCACGGCGGCAATCCTCATGTCTTCATTGGACGCAGTTAATCTCAAAATACGGTCTGATCTGCTGATCTGCGGCTACGATGATATGAAATATTCCAGCCATTTGAAATACGCCCTCACTTCTTTTCGCCAACCCTGCGAAGAGATTGCGAATATCAGCATAGAATTGATGATGCTTCGGGTGAAAAAACACCTTTTTTCACCCGTAACCATCCAACTCAAAGGCGAAATTGTTCCGCGCGAATCGAGTGTATTTATATAGGCTAAAATACGACCGGCAACCAGTCTGCAGGGGCGGATTCCGTCAATCCGTCGTTTTCCTGATGGGTGGAGTAGCCATTGACATCGCGATAGCAGCAAGCGACCAGGATATCGCCATTTTGCAGCACCACCGCATCGGCACAGGCAAACGCCCGTGTATCCGCTCCGTGTGGGTAGCTGGTAAAAATCGATTTTTCACTATTATTCCTGTTTTGTTATCTGTTTGATCAATTCGATTTCCGCCGGATCGTAAGGCGTTCCGTCGACATGGAGGATATCGTGAAACCAGATTTCCGGTTCCGGTTCGCCGGCTTTGTGAGTCCAATGCACATGGAAATTACATTTGCCTTTGACCAATCCCCAACTGATGGCGCCGACATTTTCGCGCTTCAGTATCGGCAAGATGTCTTCAAAGAGAGATTCCGGTCTACCCATATATTCCTGGCAGATCATCGGACGGTTGAAGCGTTTGAGCATCTTGATAAAAGCTTCCATCGTTTCCGCATCTTTATAGCAATGGAAAGTCATCACGTCGCAGTTTTCACAGAGGAAAGCGACGATATCCAGTGCAGTATCTCTGGCCGGGATGCCCCACAACGGCGACGAAAGCGGCTGCGACGGATTGACGCTTCTAGCCCAACGGAACGCTGCGCGAAGCAGTCCCATTGCCTCGGCGCCGCGGTTGGTGTTTTGCGGTTCGTTGTACAGGCACCACAACAAAATCCGGGAATCATCCTTGAAGGTTGTCAGGATGTCTTTCACATAATTTTCCAAGGGTTTCCATTGGGTAGAATCGTTCACGACTTCGGCTTTGGGTGTCTGCAGCCATCCGGAATTATGCACTCCCTGGATCGGTTCGGGCTGTTTGCCCATTTTCGCTTCGGGTTGATCCGGCTTGCCGCCGTTGGTAAAGAAGGTGACAATGACCTTGAGGCGGTGGCGTTCGCAAATTTCCAGAAACCGGGACAAGCGCGCTTTCAATCCGTCGGGATCTACCTGCCAGACCAAGTCGTAGAGGAAAACACGTACCGTGTTGAATCCCAAGTCTTCCATCCATCCCATTTCTTTGTCGATGGTCTGCGGATCGAAGGTTTCCGCCTGCCACATCTCTATCTGATTGATGGCGGTGGAAGTCACATAATTGACACCCACCGGCCAGCCCTGTCCGGCATACCAAGTATTGGCCTTGGCCTCCGACCAGCGTTCATTACATGCTGTTTGTTGCTGTTGTTTACAATTACAAGCGGCGAGCAGCACACTGCCGAATGATAATACTACGATTGCTGATTTGATATTCATATCTCAATAATTTTAATTAAATTTATTCGAGTTTCAACTTAACTGCTGCCCACAGGTTGTCGGGTTTTGCGGCGACGGTTGGGCGATGGCTTTGCGCAAAGCAGACCGGCATATTTATCGTACGCTTGCTTAAAGGCTGTCTTGTTCCCTGCTTTCAACTGAATGATGATCAATTTGTCACTTATGGATGGCATTTCAAATGGGATATTGCAATGTACATTTAATTTTATCGTATTATTTCAAGAAAAGGCTGAGCGCCTATTTTTCATAAATTCTTGTTTCAGACGATTATAAACATCTTGCCAGTTTTCAGTAGAGACTTCTGATAATTGTTGATAGGTTTTAGATGAAAAATAAAGGTCTATTGCCTGCTCTTCAGAGAGAGAAAGATTTGCTATCAAGGCTTTTACTATTTCAAGGTCGATTTTTTGGCGAGGTAGGAGTGTAAGTGGTTTGAGAGCTTGAAGGGAGCGGTGGGTGCAGAAACAAATTTGATGCGTAGGGTGACGAAACTTGAGTTCTTTCAAAAATGCTGATTTTGTGACAGCCCCATCAAGATAATCATCAATTCGTTGAGCAACATCATCGTCAGCGACAGGACCTTCAATAATATCATAGTCATGTGCAGGAACCAAACCAGTAGAATCGCTGTTTAAAACAATAAAATCAAGCCATGATTCGGAATAACCATCAAAGCGACGAACATTTAACTCCCAATTATCGAACGCGGCTTCAACGAACTCATATTCATTCACATAAGCATCAGTTTTATTCAGTATTCCTTTGCGTTCAGCCCAATACTGCGCCTGCTCTCGTATTTTGGTAACATAGAAACCCCGGCCAAAATCCCGATATGGACGGCATTTAAGAAAGTCAATCCTGTCAATTTTCGTATAACTACCATGATATACAATCATTTCCAGCCTCCGTTTCTGTAGCAGATTTCATGAATATCTCTTACTGCCCAAAACGGATTGTCAGTATGCAATGCCCACCAGTTTTGGAAAATATAATCTATTCCGCCATATTTTTTCAGATAGAGATAGGCATCGTGCCTGTTCATTCTGAACTCATCGGCGAATTTGGGTATGATATAGGTTATGAAACCTATGCGGTCACTTGCCTCCTTGTCAGACTGAGATGCTGTTTTGTCCATATCCTCATCGTTTTCAACAGGACAAAGATATAAAAAATTTTGCTAATACCTAATTCTTCACCACTTTCTGCACCAAAGCTGTACCATCAGCTGCGACGGTGCGCAGGAGATAGAATCCTCGCTCCCAGCTGCCGGTATCGAGGGTGACTGTTCCGGGAACAGGATTGTGGATCTGTCGGAGAATCCGGCCATTCAAATCCGTCACCGTGAGGCTGACGATCGGTTGATTGCCGTCGGGAACCGCGACATAGAGGACGTCGCCGAAGGGATTGGGGTAGGCCGAAAGCGGTGCAGCCGAGATTTCGGGAATCGCATTGTAAGCATCGCCAATACCACTGATCACCAGCGGCAGGATATATTCTTTCAGCAATCCTTTGACGCCGAATGCGTCGTCCGACTGCGCATCATTGATCAGCAACAACGCATATTTTCCTGTGCCCAGTTTCGGACCCAGGCACATGCCTTCATAGTTGGCAAGGTTGCTGGCGCCCAGCGTGGTCTTCAGCTCAAAGAGTTTTGTTTTTTGCAAAAACAAGTTTGCAGCAATCGTCCTCAGGTCTTGCACATGGCTGATATCTGTGCCGTGCCTCGGATCGACCAGGTAGATCTTTATTTTCACAAAACTATCCATCAAGTCGACTGAAAACTTGCCGCCTGCAAATTCGCGTTCCAGCACCAAGAGTCGCCCATCGGGGAGCGCCGTCATTTCCGCAACGCCGATTGCATAAACGCTTACTGCCGACAGCGTACATTCAGGCAAATCCGTTTTATAGGCATATTGGGCTTTGGGCTGCAACGATTCATCGAACGATTGCAGGCGCAACAGGTTCGCTATTTTATTGGTATTGGAAGCATGCGAGCCATCGATCGTCAGCGTCGATTCGGTAGTGGTCCAGAACAAACCTGTATTCTGGTGGTAGGCAAGCGATTCGAATGTCTGATTGCCGTCGTCCACGTTGCGGAGGGTATTCGGAATTGTCAACCAGTTGCCGGTCTGCGATCCATTCATATTGTATTCCAGCAACGAGTTCAATCCTTCAATTGCAATAAATACCGTATTTCGTTCGGGATGATACACAATGCCTTCGCTATTTTTCCAACTGCCATCGCCATAATACTCGCCGCGGCTTACCGAGGCGATTGATCCGGTACTGCTCACGGAGATATTGAATATATAGAAGCCGTCTTTTTTATCGGTGACGACCGCATAGCGCGTACCGTCGATATAGGTTATACCGCTGTAATCCTCCGCCGAATACCCTGTGAGGGAATAGGGCGAACGACTTTCTATCTTTTCCAACTCCGCGGCAGGCGCAAATTGTGCCTCAGCAAGCGTTATTGCAAAAAATAGAATAACTACAATAATTACACGTTTAAACATAAGATAAAGTTAGTGAGTGTATATTTTATTCATTTTAGTATTTGACAAAATTAAGAAGATATTATTTATCTTCTTTAATAATAATGGAAAAATTAAGTATTATTAATATTTGTTTTCACTTTTATGAATGTACAATCGCGTTCGTATTAACAGAATAATTCTACCTTTGTCTGCATGAAACGAGCATGATTTAACAAACATCCAAGTTGACGACAATAATGGCATGCGAGTTCCATACGACCTTTAAAAAAATTATTGACGTATGAAACTTTCGGAATTGACAACCGGCGAAAAAGGTGTAATCATCAAAGTCACAGGACGTGGCGCTTTTCGCAAACGAATCATCGAAATGGGGTTCATCAAGGGGAAAACCGTCGAAGTGATCCTGAATGCACCGCTCAAAGATCCCATCGAGTACCGCGTGATGGGCTATGAAGTTTCCCTTCGCAAGAGTGAAGCGTCGTTGATCGAAGTGATCTCCGGCAATGCCGTCGGCGAACTGTTAGAAGGTGAACACCCATTGACTTTCGACGGCAGCCACCTGCAAAATATCGCCATCGAACAGAGCAAAACCATCTCTGTTGCGCTGGTAGGGAATCCCAATTCAGGAAAGACTTCGCTGTTTAATATCGCCTCAGGCACCCACGAGCGGGTAGGCAACTACAGCGGCGTCACGGTGGATGCCAAAGAAGGCAAATTCTCGCACAAAGGCTATTCGTTTGAATTGGTCGACTTGCCCGGCACTTATTCGCTTTCCGCCTATTCACCCGAAGAACTGTATGTCAGGGATCATATCACCAAATCAAACCCGGATGTGATCATCAATGTGGTGGCAGCCTCCAATCTGGAACGGAATTTATACCTGACCTCGCAGTTGATCGACATGGATTGCAGCGTCGTGATTGCGTTGAATATGTATGACGAACTGGAAAAGTCAGGCGCGAAATTCGATTATGTGACGCTGGGCAACATGATCGGCATACCGATCGTCCCCACTGTCGGCAAAACCGGAAAGGGCGTCGGCGAACTTTTTGACAAAGTCATCGAACTCTACGAAAATCGCTGTCCGGTCGACCACCATGTGCATATCAATTACGGAAAGGAATTGGAATCGGGCATCGCTTCCGTGAAGCAACTGTTGAAAGCAGAGGAAAGCATCGGCAAAGATCAGTCGCGCAGGTATATGAGCATCAAGCTGCTGGAAGGCGATTCGGAGATGGAAAACGTCGTCCGCAAACTGCCGCGGCACGAGAAAATCTTCGAACTTCGCAATAAAGAAGCGAAAAAGATCTCCGAAGAAATGAAGGAAGATGTAGAGACTTCGTTTACCAATGCCCGTTACGGATTTATCGAAGGTGCGTTGAAGCAGACTTTCAGGAAGGGGCCGGCCGACACGATGAAAGTGACGCGGGCGATCGATGCGGCGGTGACCCACAAAGTATGGGGATACCCCATCTTTTTCCTGTTTATGTTTCTGATGTTTGAAGTCACTTTTGTGTTGGGCGAATATCCGATGCAATGGATCGAATGGTGTGTCGGCAAACTGGCGGGACTGGTCGACGGCAGCATGCCCGACGGTCCGCTGAAAGACCTGCTTTCCGGCGGAATCATCAGTGGCGTGGGAAGCGTCATTGTATTCCTTCCCAACATCCTGATATTGTATCTTTTTATCTCGTTCATGGAAGATTCCGGCTATATGGCGCGCGCGGCGTTCATCATGGACAAGTTCATGCAAAAGATGGGACTGCATGGCAAGTCGTTCATTCCGCTGGTGATGGGTTTCGGATGCAATGTCCCTTCGGTGATGAGCACCCGAACGATCGAGAGTCGTAACTCGCGGTTGTTGACCATGTTGATCAATCCGCTGATGTCGTGTTCAGCCCGTTTGCCGGTCTATCTGCTTTTTGTCGGTGTATTTTTCGGTAAGCATGGCGGATTTGTGCTGTTTGGATTGTATCTCTTCGGCATCGTGCTCGCGATCCTGATGTCGCGTATCTTCCGGAAATTTCTGATCAAAGGCAACGATTTACCCTTTGTAATGGAACTCCCACCCTACCGGATTCCGACGATAAAAGCCATCACGCGTCACATGTGGAATAAATCTTCCCAATACTTGAAAAAGATGGGCGGAATCATCCTGGTGGCATCCATCGTGATCTGGTTTCTGCAATATTTTCCGCAAGACGCAAAGCAGAATGAACAATACAGCCTGCAGATTGCGGCTATCGACCGGCAGTATGACGCTTCACCGGAGAAAGCTGCAGAAAAAGACAGCCTGATTTCCTCCATACGGCAACAACAGCTGTCTGAGCATCAAAAGAAATCGTACATCGGGCAGATCGGACGCTTCACAGAGCCGGTGGTCAAACCGTTGGGATTCGATTGGAAAATCATGGCCAGTCTGCTCTCCGGAATGGCCGCCAAAGAAATCGTTGTCAGCACGCTGGGGATCTTGTATATCGGCAACGATTCCAACGAGAGCGCTTTGAAACAAAGGCTGGTAGCTGAAACACGCGATGACGGCAGTCCGGCATTCACGCCGTTGATCGCCATCAGTTTCCTGCTGTTTGTATTGATTTATTTTCCCTGCATCGCCACTGTCGCGGCCATCAAAAACGAGTCCGGGTCCTGGAAATGGGCGGCGTTCGTCGTGGTCTACACCACCGCGCTGGCATGGCTGGTGAGTTTCATTGTTTACCAGACAGGTTCACTTTTTTGCACTTGATCGCATGTGGCAATCCATCACAGTCTGTCTGATTGGCATCGGCGTAGCGGTTTACCTCCTCTACCGTCTTTACCGCCTCTTTCGTCCGGGGAAAGACCGGAACGATCCTTGTGCCGGTTGTCCGGGTTGCAAGTTGAAGAACGGTGGCGATTAAGTCAGCAGGTCGATGATTTTCTGCGCGTTGGTCCGGTTGTTGTACAGCCGTGCGAGCAGCGATTTGCGTTCCGCAATCTCCGTTTCCGGAAAATCTTTATAGAGGTATTCCTGGATTTTTTCCAACAGCACGCCGGGCTTGCCGAGCGTGCGGATGCACAGGCTCCCCAAGCCCGATCCGTCGAGCATTTTCTTGTTTGCGATACAATAATGTCCGTTAAACAAGGCATTGATGAGTTTCAGTTTCACGCCGGAAGTCTGATTGGTGACCAACACATTGATCGACGCTTCCTTGATCAGTTTCAGCAGATCCGACTTGCCGAGGTTCGGGCGGATCTCCACATTGCTCACTTCATGGGCGGCCTTGTAGATCGACTCGTCCGGGTTCATTCCCGCCATGACCCAGGGGATTCGCGGATCTTTCTTTATCACTTTTTCGATCAGCATGACAGCAATCTTGATGTTTTCGGGTGTACTCAAGTCGCCGTGGAAAAGGACGAACGATTTGTAGTTTTTCGAGATCTCCACCTGTTCGTTGCTGTGGAACAGTTGCACGAGCACCACTTTTTCGTCACCGTATAAATGATGAAAATAGCCTGCTTCGGTGGTGGATACCGGCAGGATATAATCGGCGAATTTCAGGCGTTTTTCAAACCGTTTCAGCCGGAGCGATTCGATAAACATATACACTTTGCGGCACAGTGAGTCGGAATTGCGCGACAATCCGGAGTAGTAGACATGTTCAATATTGTGCATCCGCACAATTTTCAGCCGGTTGCGGAAGCGTGGATGGTCCAGATAATAACAGGTATGCAGTCCCTCAAAAAGGATGGGGTAATCATTTTTCTGTAAATTATTGAAAAGATCCTTGTGCTTGCGGCTACAAACGATGAACGGCAGGAGGGTCAACTGTGACATCATCCCCACATCCCGCTTGTAATAATGGACTTCTTCGCAAAAATCGTTCAACTCATCCGCTTGCGACCGCCTGCGCAAGAAGGTATGCAGGATAATCTTCACGCCACACTCGTGCAATGCTTTCAATTTGTAAAAAATATCGATCACACCGCCGTAACTTGCCGGATAGGGCACATTGAACGACACGACGTTCAAGTATTTGGTTACACTTGCAGTTTTTTTCATACGTCAATAATTTGTTTTTCAATGGTCGTATGGAACTCACATGTCGTTATTGTCATCAACTTGGATGTTTGAAAATCATGCTCGTTTCATACGTCCAAAATTTGTTTTTTTATTATATTTCTATTTCGGCGTGGTTTGAGGTGAGGCGCGTTGTTTAAACTGTGGTGGCTTTTTCCATTATTTTCAACAGCACCTCCGATTCGTGTTCCCAAGTCAGTTCCCGGTTGGCTTCGACAAAGCCCGGCCATTGTTTGCCTTCCGCCGCCATTTCGCGAATTACCGCCGCCAGATAGGAAGGCTCGTAATGGTCGATCAGCGTTCCGACCTGATACGATTCGATGATTTTCCGGATTTCCGGGAAATCGGTCGCTAAGATAGGAATATTTCTCCGAATAAAATCAAAAATCCGGTTTGGAAGCGAATAATAGTAGCTCAGGCCTCGATTTTCGAGCAAACTGAGGCCAATATCGGCTTGGGAAGTGTAGGCCGACAGCGCTTCAAACGGGATACGTCCCAACAGCTGCACCCGGTCTTCCAAGGCAAGCCGCCGCACCTGTTCGCGGATCGCCGGCATGACGTCGCCGTCGCCGATGACAATAAAAATCCACTCTTCCAGCAGCGGCATCGCGTCGATCATCCATTCAATCCCGCGCCCGCGGTTGACGGCGCCCTGGTAGAGGATGACTTTTTTGCCCCCGGCAGTGATCGTTGTTTTCTTCGGCAACGGTGTATCCGCGTTTTCGCCGAAAGGAATATTTCGCACGACTTGCATCCGGATGTTGTATCGCTTGTTGTAGATCTCTGCGATGGATTCGCAGACGGTATAACAATATTTCAATTTCGGAAAAATTCGGTCTTCGATGCCTCTCCAGAACGACCGGACAAAATGGCGGGAGGCGACTTCGGGCGTATCGGGCATCATTTCGTGCGCATCGAAGACCAACGGCTTGCGCCTGACCGCCGACGCCAGGTAATTGGCGATAAGTGTATCCGTATCATTCGACAGGAAAACGTCCGCCTTCACAAACAACAAGTAAAAGCATAACCGCAGGTTGTATTCCAGATAAAATAAGAAAGATTTATTGAACAGCAACCGCATCCGGTGAATACGATAGTTGCGCCGCAACGGTTTGCTGCGACGGAACCTTCGCCCAACGAGCAACACCTCGTATCCGGCGGCTTGGAGCGAAGTACAGACTTTGTGCACACGCTGGTCGGTCACCAAGTCATTGATCACCGAGACAACGATCGTACAAGGCTTATTGTCATTCATACATTCATGGAGTTTCAACTCTCAAAAGTAATAGATTATGCAGAATAAAACAAGCGAAAGCAAGAAATACAAATAAATCGCCCGCTTTTTCAGCAGCAATAAACCCGCCAATACGATTCCCGTATACATCCACAATACCTCCCATACACCCATCGCGCCTGTATTGACAACCGCAAAAGGAAGGCTGCCGAATCCCCTGATTTCCGAAACGAAAAAGTCCAGCACGACATTCAATCCGGCTGCCAGGATGCCCGGAAGCAAGTTGCACAGATGCAGCAACACACACAAAGGAATCAACAGCAACAAGACCCCTGCCAGCGGAATGGCATACAGATTCGTAAATATAAACAACAGCGGAAACTGCCGGAAATAATACAGCGAAAGCGGCGCAGTGCCGAGTTGTGCCGAGACGGACACGCATACAAGTTCCCAAAAATAACTGAGAATCAGGCTGTTAATTTTTATCGATTTTATCAATGATGGATAGATAGAAACTATTGAAATAACGGCGGCATAACTCAATTGGAATCCGATATTAAATAAATACAGCGGATCGTACAACAACATAAACAATGCCGAAGCAGCCAATGAATTGATGGTCATTGCCCGCCGGTTCACCATGTTGCCGACAGCGATGAAGCATACCATGATGTATGCCCTGACGATGGAAGGCGCCAATCCGGTCACAAAAGCAAATCCGCAGAGGATCGCCAGGATCAGCGTTCGGGAAAAGTAAAAAGACGTTCGGAAGCGTTCCAAAGGCGAAAAAAGGAAACACAAGATCGCATACAGCATTGCCAGGTGCAGTCCGCTCACTGCCAGGATATGCGCAGTGCCGGTAGAAGCGAAGGCGCGTCGCAAGTCCGGATCGAGCTCTTCTTTATAACCGATGGACAGCGCCATGGCCACCGTCGCATTGTCGCGGTCAGGCACAATTTGTTTCAACTGCCCGACGATCTGCTTACGGCACTTCTGAGCTTGAAATTTGAGTTGATCCAACCACGACGAACGCACCTGACATTTGCGCCAAGGGTTTTTTCCCGGAAACCCGACAGCGGCAAACCCTGCCTTTTCCAGAAATGCAGGGTAATCAAACCCGGCATCCGCCTCCATTGCCGGTTTTTTCAGCACCGCCTCGAACTCCAAGCCGTCGCCTGCCTGCAAGCGGGATGCTTGCTCCGATGGCGGCAGGTAGACGATGACAGCTTTGCCCGCAACGCGATTCCAACACGTGTCGTCGATCCCGACGATGCGCACTTTGCATTGCAGCGTTTTAGCTTTGGCGACAGGATCGTCGAGCAGCAATGCCCGGTAATGGTGCGGTGTTTCGGAAATCTCCCAGCATACGCTGTCGAGGCGGTGTGAAGTAAACAGGATTCCCGCCCACACCGCGGCAGCCACCAGTGTGACGCCGAACAAATGCCGCCACAAAAAGCGGTGATGAATGGACAGTGCAACGACACAAACGATGGCCAACAGGCCTGCGACGCTCCACGCGAGGACGCCGGAAATGTTCCATCGTAAATGGTATTGACCGATGATTCCAAAAATAAAAGGGATTAACAGTCTGACGAGGGCAGACTTTCGTAAAAACGCAATCATAAATCAAGGTTGTTGGGGTTCGGCTAGCGGTATTCCATGGGTGGGTGTTACAATTGTTTCATGCGGCTGATCATGTCTTCCGGATCGTCTGCGCCAAAAACGGAACTACCGGCAACCAGCACATCGGCGCCTGCTTCAATCAGTAATTTGCCGGTCGTCAGATTGACGCCGCCGTCCACTTCTATCAATGTCGTCAAGCCCTTACGAAGGATCATCGCCTTCAAGCGCTTGACTTTTTCGAGCGACTGCCGGATAAACTGCTGCCCGCCGAAACCCGGATTGACCGACATCAACAGGACCATGTCGAGGTCGCAGAGGATGTCTTCCAGCAGTTCGACCGGCGTATGCGGATTCAACGTGACGGCCGCCTTCATGCCGGTTTCCCGGATATTCCAGACCGTACGGTGCAGATGCAGGCAAGCCTCATAATGGACATTCATCTGATAAGCGCCGCACGCTTTCACCATCGAAATAAATTTCTGCGGTTCGACGACCATCAGATGAACATCCAAAGGCTTTTTACACACCTTGTTGACTTGTTCTATCACCGGAAATCCGAAAGAGATATTCGGCACAAAAACCCCATCCATGACATCCAGGTGCAGCCAATCGGCTTCACTTCGGTTGATCATCTCCAAATCCCGATTGAGATTCAGGAAATCAGCCGACAGCAAGGAAGGAGCTAAAATACACGCCATAATCCGGTGATTTATTCCCGTCAATTCAACACCATTCCGGAGAGATTCGACGGTAAAGATCGTTCAACATGGTAAGAGTGGGAGAATTGCATGATCAATGCGAGGATTTGCGGGCATGGTTCGCGACAAATCGATACATCATTGCTTTTTACGGCTTCGAGGCAGTGTTCTTCCCATTCGTCAGGAGTAAAGATTTGATTCATAGGCTTCTTGTTTTATTTGTAAATAATTAATCAAAGATTCCAAATAAAGAACGCGCCTGTAAAATAAATATTGTATCATTGGTAATATTTTTTAGTTTCTACCGAGCGATGCGATCGAAACGGATTGGATATATGTAGCAGGGAATTGAATTCTCTTTCAATTATTGGGTTTGGAAATAGAGACTAGTTGATAATCATAACCCTTTACCGACATCCATTTCAAATTTTGTCTGAAATTGGATTTAATAAATCCTCTAATAGTCCTTTGATAATTTTCTTGTCAGATACTTGCTGTTAGTAAAAAGCATATTATTGATATTCAACTATTTATACCGCTATTGTTCTAACATCTTTTCTAACTTTTTACTAACACCCACTCCGAATTTTTATAAGAACCTGCATTTTTAATTAAACCGCCATCACGCAATTCCGATATTAAATGATTGATTTTTATTTTTTTCTGCTTATCATCCATCCATTGCGGCAGCATTTTCCAAAGGAGTTCGTTAATATCCTTTCTGCTCAAAGAGCCGTGTTCTTTAATAGATTTTAATATCCAGTCGAAATATTGCTGTTTATTAAAGGCGGTGTTCTTTGAATATTCCGCCTTCTTATCTGTGATTTGAGCGACTTTAATACCTACAAAATAATTTGGTTTCCTGCCCTCTATCAGTTTTTGCTTTCGTAATTCGGTGGCTGCAAAGTCGGTTATTGGACGTTTCTTTTGTACTCTGTCTAAATTGATTACGTCTTGCAACGCCAAATCGCTACGCTGAATAAGAATTTTGGAATAATTTTCATCGATTGCCTGTCCGTAAATTGTCAGAGATACTTTGCTTTGCTGCGACAAATCGTAGTCGGGCATCGGAAAAAAACGTTTCCGCTGTGAAAGGCATAGCGAATGTATGCCATAGCCCAAACGGTCAATCATTCCAAGATTTACCATTGCAGTAGCCAACCACTGATTACGGTATTTTTCGGGAGTTTTAGTGCCAAAAGCATAATCGTCGGGATTTCCCTCGTAAAAGTTTCCTGCGTTTGTAAACATCAATTTATCAACCTGTTCTGTTAACAGTATGCGACTATTGAGATTGTAGTCCTGATGTGCAATACAGTTATGCAACGCTTCTAAAATGCTTCGCGTATCGTATTTATCGACGGTTGTAGCCAACAATTCGTTGTCGGGGAAGAATTTGTATTTGAGGTTTCTTATTCTTTGCATTACTTTGGTTGTGGTCAGCAAAAACGGCGTAGCGAAGTGTTCGTAAGCCTTTTCTTCGGTGTCTAATTTCCAAGTGATTTCGGCGACCGAAGGAAGAAGATAATGGGTTGATTCTTCTTTGCCAAGCAGTAATATAGCGGTATGGGTTATCTTTCCGTTTATCGTAATTTTGGATTTATCAAGAAATTGCAAGTCATCCCATTTGTCGATTTGTTCATAGAAGGCCTTGTTGGAGTTCAGTTCTTTATATTTTATCCGCGCAACGGCAATCGCCTCTTTGTCGAGGTCGTTAAGAGTTGCATTTTCAATGATTTTCGCGCTCCAATCTTCCTGCGAATTGTAGATGATGCGCATCAATTCAGGGAAATTGCGCAAGTCGGTTTTGTTGCCGCCAATGCGGATGTAGGGCTTTTTCTGAAAATTGGTTGGCTCATTTTTAGCAGCAGGTATGCGCAGCAATACTATATTTGAGCCGTCACTTTCAAATTCAAACTTCTCGAAATTGATTTTTGGATGAAGGTAGCGGCGCAAAAACAGTTCCAACTCCTCATTGCCGCCGTGTTTTGCCTGCGAAAAACGGAAATTTGTGCCTTTAACTGCGTGCGTTCCGTCTTCCACGCCCCAAACCAAGTAGCCGAAAGGTTTATTATGCACCGTTGCGCCATTGCTCATCGCAGAGATGTACTCGCCAATTTGCTCGTCGGTAACGCTACCTTTGTTCATTTTGAACTCTACCCACTCAGTTTCTGAGGGTAATGCTGTGAGTTCAGCCAACAAGTCCTGAAAATTTTCTTTGTACATATTATTTGCAAAAATACTCTTTTATTTTAGACTTTAAGACTCTTTTTGCCTAATATTAATTTTCTTTTCTATATCTCAGTCACTTAAGCTGCCTCTGTTTTTTAGTATCTACCGAGCGATGCGATCGAAACGGAATATCACTGACTTTTTCTCCTGATCCAGATCAGCAAGTAAGTGATGACCAGCAATGCCGGAAACACCCAGTGCAACGCAATGCCCCAGCCGGACAATGTTTCCTTGCTCATTTTCAGTTGCGTATCTTTCGGATCGGGGCGACGTACGTCGATGGGCACTTCTTCGTCCGACATCCAGTAGAAGCCCGCTGTGATGATCGAGAAATTGCGTGAGCGGATGCCGCGGCGATACATGTTCAATTCGCTGTTGCTCAGACAGTCGGAATCGGAAAAGATCATCACTTTCTGCGTTTTTTCCCCCACTTGGCGCGACAGCGCCAGACCCGTGCAGTAGGATTGTTGCACTTCGCCAATCGCCGGATTCACCGTCACCGTGTCGTCTACGAAATCGGTGGTCTCCATTTCATTCCAATAGATCGGAAAGGTCTTGAACAGCGGTATGACCTCGAAGCCTTTGTCTGTATCGTATTCCAACGGCGAGGCCGAGAGCATCGTGACGTAGTCCGTTTTCCCAAAACCGGCAAAATAAAACGACAGATCGATCGCTTCCGGTGTCGGCTTCAGCAGCACCAGGTCGGGCGAGCCGGTCTTCAGCAAAGCCAGTTCGGCGGCTTTGTCAGCTTCGCTTGTATCTGATTCATTTGCAGAAGCAGCCAAGGTGGTTGTTGCAGTAGTGAGTTTGGGAGTTGTCGATTTCAATTTTGTCGTATCAATTTTCAGTTTTGTTGTATCAATTTTCAGTTTGGCAGTGTCAACTTTTTCATCCTTCTTGACGGATTTTGTCGAAGTTGACGACAAGGAAATTGAACCAGAAGCTGATAATGTGCCTACAGCTACCATCACGGGAGCGGAAGCATTGACAGATTCTTTCGAAGGGGGCTCTACGGTTTTCACCAGTGTGCCGGGCAATTGCCGCACTCCAAACTGTGCCAGCAAAGCCGTCATTGCTTCTCGGCGGCGCGGTTCGGCAATCACATACATATTGCCGCCGCGCGCCAGGTATTGATCGAAATTGGCCTGTTCTTCCGCATCGAACGGTCGCCTCAATTCCGCTATCACCACGATATTGATGGAATCGGGTATCCCCTGCGCGAAGTTTACTTCCGCTACATCAAAACCCTGGTTGATCAGCGCATAGCGAAAATCTTTCTGACGCGCGAAATTGTAGTCGCGATCGCCGTCTCCTTCATAACCACGCTGACCCTGACCGACAGCGAAGCCCACCACCGGCAATTCCATCACCAGTCGTTTGAATGCCGCTGTGATTTCCCGTTCCGATGGAACATGCATCTGATCGTTAAACACGCGCAGAAAAGTGTTTTTGCCATTACCCGATTCCAACAGACGGACAAACTTGTTACCTTCCGGTAACAAATCGATTTCTTTCCTGATCTCTTCCGGCGACTTGAACATCGTCGAATCGACATTATAGATTCGACAGATTTCCCCCAACTGGTCTTCCAGCGTGTTCATCACCTTGTTGGGAAATTGCCGTCGCAGATCCTGTCCCGGAATCGAATCGTAATACAGCACATATTTCAGTTTGATATCCGGTTTGAATCGGGTATAGCGTTCCCAAAATTTCTTGTCATTCATCCGGGCTGTCGGCAGACCTGTCCAGATATCACGCGTATCCAGGCCGTTGTCGTACATCGTGACAGTCAGTTTTTCATCCAGCATCCCGACCACTTGCTGGCTTTTTTCCGTCAGTGTGTTGCGCTTGGTTTCCGTTGCGTCGTAAAACGTCATCAGTTTCGGTCGCGAGGACAGATAACCCAGCAGGCAGCACAGGGCTATCACCCCGACATATTTGCCGATACTCACCGTCCAGCGCGTCTTCTGGCGGTTGGCATTGAGACGAATGACCGCCAAGGACAAAAACAATCCGGCAACGACGATAAAATACAGCACGTCTTCGCTGCATATCATCCCGTTGATGACAAAATTATTTGCTCTGCCTGGGATACCAAACCAGTAGGTAATATCGCGGACAAAATCGATTTTTTGCCCCCAGCCGCGTACTGCATTCAGCACGAACAGCATGGCCAGCGTAGCGATGGCTGCAACCACCTGGTAAGAAGTGAGGCACGACATAAACAGCCCGATGGCCGCGTAGGTGCAGATTAGCAGGTAGAAGCCCAGTAACGCCGTATAGATTGACGCGTGGTCGAAATTCGGAATAAAATATGCACCGATAAGAACAGTAATGAGAATAACAGCTACCAGCACCAATCCGTAGACCATCATCGACACATATTTGCCCAGTATGATCTGCAGGTTGCTTACCGGCGACGAATAGAGCAGTTTGATCGAACCGCTGCCAATCTCGCGACTCATCAATCCCATGGTGAGAAGCGGCACATATAAATAAAGGACTTGGAGTATATTTCCCAAGAAGCCCATAAAGGGATGCGAATAAATGCCATTGGTCACACCATCGCCATCAAATCCCCAACCCATCTGCTGCGATCGGAGTAATGTCTCGATGGAACCGGTGAAACCAAGAAATGTCTGGATGGAAAATACCACCAGCAGAAACCATGCTACCGGTGAATAGAACAAGGTTTGTAGTTCTGTTTTCGCTATTTGATAAATTGTTTTCATTCGTACATAATTTGTTTTAGTTCTTCTTCTTCGACAGTTCTGCAAAAATCGAGTCCAGTGAATTTTTCTCCAGGTAAATCTCATTCAGCCGCCAGTTGTGTTGAAAACTGGCCTGCACCACCCGCTCCATCGCTTCGGGCGCATCCGCAAAACGAAGGCGGTATTTCGTTCCGCCCAGCTCTTCCACCTCAACCACCCCCTGAAGCGTTTTCAATTCTTCTATCGTGGGTTTGTTGATCAGTGATACATAGACAGAAGAAGGAAGGATATAGCTGTCGAACTCGTCCACCGTGCCCGAAAATACCAGGCTGCCCTGCTCGATCATCCAGATATAATCGCACGATGCCTGCACTTCCGGCAAAATATGTGTCGACAGGATGACGGTACGTTCTTCGGCGATCTCTCGAATCAGGTGGCGGATTTCCAGTATCTGATTCGGGTCGAGTCCGTTGGTAGGCTCGTCGAGCACCACCAGACGCGGCTTGTGTATCAGCGCCTGCGCCACCCCTACCCTTTGCTGGTAGCCGCCTGACAGGTTGCTGATCAACCGACGGCGGAAATGGGCGATACCGCATTTGTCCATCACTTCCGCAACCGCAGGTTTCACTCCTTTGGCCGCGACCCCGTGCAGGTGGGCGCAATAAGTGAGGTATTCCTCCACCGTCAGCTCGCCATACAGGGGCGGTTTCTGCGGCAAAAAGCCGATGTAACGCTTCGCCTGTTTCGGATTCTCCCGAATGCTGATGCCGTTGATCACCACATCGCCCGATGTCTGCTTGAGCACTCCGCATATAATGTTCATCGTCGTCGACTTGCCCGCTCCATTGGAGCCAAGCAACCCGTATACCCCATTGCGGTGGATCTCGAAATGGATGTCACGAATCGCCCATTGCACACTGTAACGGTGAGACAGGTGATCTACTTTTACGATTGTTTCTTCTAACATAAAAAATTGAATGCTTTATAATAAATTATCCGCAAAGATACTCTAAATTTCTGAAGAGATATTTTGCGGATAATCGTTATTGATTTAAAAAAAATTCATTACATAAATTTGATGTTGACGTCGCGAATATAACCAAAATTTCCTTCGTATTTATTGACTTTCGTCACTCTGCCGGTCATCTGGTCAATCGCCATGCTATAAACCGTGCCTTTGCCGCCACTGAAGGTGCCCACGACCAACAATTTATTATAATTAAAATAATTAGCGACACCAAGAATAGTACCCAAGCCTAGCGTATCAAATGGTTTCAAAAGACGGCAACACGTGACCTCGGTCGAACTGAAATCGACCGGCGTGCCATCGTCCAGTTTCAAGGGTGATCCGTCAGTCATACACAGCGGTTCCACACCACTGATCGCCCTGTTGAAAACCGTATAGCGATACACTTGATTCGGGGCTGCATAATAACACATATTTACCTGATCGTATCCAAAAGCATAAGCAACCGCCTGATTAAATCCCGGCAGCATGCTTACATCGTCATAACGCGCATAAGCCTGGTTGGCGACGACTGCATCCGCGGCATTGATTTCTACCAAGAATCGCTCTTTGTCGTCTTTTTGCATAACAGCCAGGATGTGAGAGGCGGCGCCGCCATTGTCCATCCACAGCAAGTCGGCCTGCATGTCATACAAGTTGAACAGTCCGCCTGAGGTATTTACCGGTGCAGGACCAAATACACTATTATCCGACACCATGCCTATAAGTGTACTCAAAAAGCCACGCGCTTTACGGTCGAAAAGCCATAATTTGTAGTTGCCAAACACAAAAAATGGAGCTACGTCAAACTTGGAATACGTAGCATATTTTTCACTGATAACAGGGAAAGTAGCAAAATCACCACTTTGGACATATACTTCGCCTCCATCGAAGTAGCATTTTTGCATACCTGTGTAGACGATACCTTCGGGCTTGCTATTTCCTTTACGTTTGTGCAGACCGCCATAGAAGAGAAAGTCCCAATCCTGATATTTGGCAAAGTCTATTGCAACAAACTCACCTACCTGATCGGTGATTGCCACGAAATAGGTTCTCCTGAGTTCAGTTTCAACTACCGGATTAGCATGGTATAGCATGACGCCCTTACCCTGCAGACGTGCGCCGTTGATTGAAGAATAGAAGTCGGCAGTGACTTCCACTTCGGGCGTCTGTCCGGCAGTCCTCATAAATTCTGAAGCGACGACAAGACCGATGTCGCTGGTTGATCCATTGTCGTGTATCACCATCAATCCCGCTTTACCACCCACGGCCAAGGTCGACTGGTTGGAATAAAAGTCGCGCTGGGTAGGCGTATGCACTACGTGCAGCCTGATTCGATATGACGTGAGTTTTTGGATGTATTGGCCATCGATAACACATGTATATTCCAGACGTTTCGGATCGGACGACTCATTGTTCAATGTATGAAACTGCGCAAAGAGTTCGCTATAAACCACATCTTCTTCTTCAAACTGGGAATATATTTCCCACCTGTAGTCCAATTCGTTTTCAGGCAGTGTGGTAACGATTTCCGGTTCGATAATCAGTTTGCTGCCCGCCGGTATATTGTATTGCGCTACCGGAAGTTTGATGGTCATGTCGGGCAGGTCAATATAGTCGTAGTTGCCTTTGTCCTCGTAGCAACTTGCCATGAATAAGGCGATTATTCCAATTAAGATATTTTTTGTTCGCATACTGCTTAAATATTAATATGTAATAAAACTAAATAATAGAAAGCCATCAGACATTGATAATTTTTGCCATTGGCGTTCCGTCGGCTTCTGTACAGTTGTGCTCTTCAATATATTGATTGATCTGGTACACATTGTACTGAAAAATGGGGGTATCGCCCGGGTCCGGGTTATCGAGACTCCCCAGCACGATATAAACTACATCCATTTTTTCCTGGGTGAACGGACCCCAATAGGTATTGGTCCAGGTACTTGTCCACCAGCTTGGCTGTGCATAGCGCGACATCACGATCATTTTACTGACCAGACAATCCATCGGCTCACCATACGCCCAAGGCTGGGCAACCAGCAGGTCTTCGGAGTCTTTGATTACAAAACTGACGCTGTCGGCATCGTTATCCAGATTAGGTGTTTTGAAAATCTTCACTTTCATCACACCGGACAATTCGCCGGCAGGAATGATGACCGGCTTCATCAGTTCGTAACGAGTCTGTGAATTGCTTTTATCCTGTTCCACTTCCACATTGACGATACGGTCTTTGTTTGAAGGCATTCCGGCCGTAACAAGTGGAAAAAGAACATAACTCGCTGTCATTCCGTCTTCCGTAAAGAGATCTTCCGGATCTGCCATCCGGAAAGAGAATGACTTTGTAGGGAGCACTACGGGACCGTCCGAACTGTATTTATTGACGTAAAACCACACGTAGGAGAGTTCCGACCAAGTTTCTATTTCGTCTTTTTCGCATCCGCCCAAAACAAGCAGGATCGCGAAGAGTGATATATACTTTTTCATATTTTTACATTTATGTTGTTACACAATTGATAATTAACGTCCACCATAGCTATCCTCGATATCCGGACGGTTGAAAGTGTAATACGATGTACTGACAAAATAGGTCATCGTATTACCGTTGTTAAGATTAGGAATGGTGGGGAATAGATGTCGTTTGTAGTAGAACCACAACTGTCCTTCGCAAATTAATTCTTTACGATATTCTTTCAGGATTTCTTCCTGTAGTTCGTCAGCGCTGATTGAGGTGGGCAATGCAGACAGACCTCTGTGAGTGCGCACTTCGTTCAAGTAAGCTACCCCTTCGACAGGCGTCGGGGAAGCTTCTGCCGCAATGTAGTACATTTCGCTTAAGCGGATCATCGCCATGCGATTTTTGAAGAATGCTCCTGCTTCTTCAGGTTGCCAATACTTGGAGCAGACCCTGCGGGAGAGCAGTTGAGCGGTGTTGTACTGCAATCGCGGATCGGCAGTAAGGCCTTCATAGATTTGCTGGAGTGAATTGGTGATATCCAACACTTCTGTCACATCCCACGATGAAGTCTTAAGAACGAGGTAGCTATCGGTATAATCTTCAAGATATTGCATGTTGAGTGCGAACAAATGTTCGGTGGTAAATGTACGGTCTTGTGCGTAGGCTGTTCCGCTGGAGATTCCGGTGAGATTACTGTTGATCACCCAGTTGAATTTCTCAGGCTGTACTTCAATGATTTCTTTGACAGCCGCCAATGCGTTTGCTTTGTCGCCTTTCCACTGATAGAGGCGCGCCATAGTGCCTATGACAGCATAATAGTTGAAATTCATGCGACGGTTATGCCAGTCATACACACCCCAAGAGTTCATTTCGTTAGTGCATCCTAACGGCGGAGTGATCACTTTCGACGGCGTGGTACCCAGATACATCGGGTCGGAGGTCAATAGTTCTTTGGCTTCAACCAGGTCGGCCAGGATAAGTGTTGCGGCTTCATCCACAGTGGAGAGGGGGGTGACAAACGCTCCCAATTCCTTAACAATAGGAATACACAACGAGTCGCGTCCGGTAGCGTAAGGCTGACCAAACATCCGCAATAACTCAAAGTGGAGGAAAGCGCGTAATCCGATGGCTTCTCCCTTGAACAGGCGGTAGTTGTCACCTGAAAATACATCCTGATAATCATCAATGACAGCAAGCATCGAATTGAGGTTGGCAATCTGTTTGTAGAGGCCTGTCCATATCTCATCCACCATGGGTGTGATGTCATAAACGGAGTTGGTGGCGTACTGCTTCTTGTATCCATATTGTGTGATCCGAGGTTGCAAGACCCCACCCCCGCTTCCATAGTATCCAGCTATGAGGTCAAACATGTTGAAAGTCATATTCCTTCCGTAAAGTGCAGGATCGCACAAATTGGAATAAACGCCGATAAGCAGGTCGCCGAAACCGGTTTCCGTCTTAAAGAGTTCTTCCTGATCCATCTCTGTCTTGGGGGCGACATCGAGCCAATCGTTGCAAGACGTGAACGTCAACGCGGCAATAAGTAATGTGTATAAATAATATTGCGATTTCATATCTATGTCTTATTTTGATGATTAAAATGTGACTTGTGCAGAGAACGAAAAATTGCGTGCAAACGGGTAGCTGGTACCGCGTTCAACGGTAATTGATGACAACCGAAGCAGTTCATTCATATAGAACGACAATTTCAAACGATCGACGCCAAGCCTTTTCAGCGTTTGCAGTGAATAAAAATCATATCCCAGATTGACCGACGAAAAATACAATTCGTTGTCTTTCTGTACAAAACGTGAGGTGGGCGACGTGTATTGAACAGCCATGGTGTAATAGCCGCCATTGGTATACATCTTTTTGTATGGAGACACATCTCCAGGCTTTTGCCAGGAATCGAACATACGGCGATCGAGGTTGTAATAGCCATTGGCATTTTCCACTTTGTCTACCAGCGTATAATTATAGAGGTCTCCTCCATATTTATATTGGCAAGTCAGTCCAAAAGTAAATCCATGCCAACCGCCGTTCAGTCCGAAGGTGCCGCGAATCTTTGGCTGCGTATCACCAATAATCACCTGATTGTCGGCTGTCCATTGGTTGGTGGCGCTGCCGTCTTTGTTGAGAAACCATTCTTCGCCGGTGTTTGAATCAATACCCAGCGATTGCATCCCGTAGATGGCCGTCATAGACTGACCTTCGTAGTAGAGCGTGACGGGACGTTGACGTAAGTTATTCTCTTCCTCTGTCCGGGTATTGTCCTGCGTGCCGTCGCCGGTCAATTGATCATTTTTAATTTTGTTGTAAGATTCAAAGATGTCGTAAATCTCCAGAATCTTGTTGCTGTTGCGCAGGGCAGTAGCGGTAATGGTAAACCATGCACGCTGCGGATCGTTGCGCCACGGGGTGATCGCCACAGTTAGATCCAACCCTTTGTTTTGAATCTTACCGAGATTTTCTTTATAACTGATGAAACCCGTGGAAGGCGGAATCGTGATGTCCGACAGCAGGTTGTTTGTTGTCGACACATAATAATCGAACCGAACAGTAAGGAAACGCTTCAGCATCAGGTCGAAACCGGCATCCCAATCCTGCACTTGCTGCCATTGCAACTGATAGTTGGGCAATCCCATCAATTCAGCGCCCAACCGGTAGAGGTAAGGGGTCGACACGTATGAGTACCTGGCTCGCGCCTGATAAGGATTGAAATTCTGTGTACCGGTATACCCGATGGACGATCGCAATTTCAATTGTTTGATCCAGTCGTTGCCTTTCAGGAATGCTTCTTTGTGGAGGTTCCAACCGGCGCCCGCCGACCAGAACAATCCCCAGCGGTTGTCGCTGCCGTACATCGACGATCCGGTGGTGCGGATGGAGAAGTCGGCCAGATAACGGTCGTCGTAGGAATAGTTTAATGCGCCGACCAGACCGATTTCACGCGTATGACTTTCACTCCCAGTCGGTTTGCTGTTTTTCACATAAGCCGTCGCGAAAGAAATATCGTCCATATAGTCGTTGGCAAAACCTTCGGCATAATGTGTGGAAGCGTTGGCGTAATAATCCATCATATTCCAGGTGACATTCATAAATATCAGGTGCTTGTCGATGGTTTTGTTGAAATTGATGCCCGCATCAGCCGACAGCGATTGAGAATAACCGTTGCCCTGTGTATAGCTTCCTTTACGTTCTGAAATGCCGTTGGCATCGTAATTGGCAAATTTGGTATGATTGGCGGGATAAAACTCGTCAGATCCGTTTTCTTGCCGGATATAGGAGAAGCGGCCGGTAGCGCGCCAAGCGTCAGTGATGCGCCATTCCAAGCCAAAATTATCGCGCACTTCGGTGTAATACGATGTCGATTTCGTGTTGAGCGTAGCATTGTAAAGTGGATTATATACCGGAGAAAGATAGGCTTGTTGCGCGACTCGACCCAGATAGCCCAATATCATAACGTAATTGCCTTTATCGTCTTTCGGGGCATAATACTGGTTCATTTTAGCGTAATCGGAAAAAGTGCCGTAAGGCGAATTGATAGCGTCGTTTTTGGTATATTCGAGGGTGTTGCGAAATATCAGGTTTTTGTAGCTGTACGACAGCGTGGTGTTCAGATTGAAAGTGTTGCGCTCCGAACCTTTCATGACGCCTGCCACATTGTTGTAGAACGCTCCGGCTTGGTAGCGCATCCGCGAATCGCCGCCTTCGAGCGTGACGGAATGTTTCTGCCCAATCCCCGTGCGTAAGGGCTGAGACAACCAGTAAGTGTCAACTCCACGCAATATATTGTCGTAATTGGTTTTATAACGTTCTTTGAGCACCTGTTCAATCGCCGCATCGGACACCGAACCGCTGGTACCTCCCGCAGTGTAGAAATAGTTATTTTTTTCGAACTCCAGTTTTTCGGCGGCATTCATCAGGTTGTAGCCGGTGAGGTCTGGCGCTTCGATATTGAGGTCGCCTACATAATAGAGTTTCAATTCGCCGCTCTTGGGGCGGGTAGTTTCGATGACGATGACACCGTTGCCCGCCTTCGATCCGTAAATGGCTTTGGCAGCGGCGTCTTTCAGGATTGTCACGCTTGCAATGCGGTTCATATCGAGGTCGAACATCTTCTGGATGTCGGTTTCAAATCCATCGAGGATAAACAGCGGCTGGTTGGGATTGCCTTCGTAATCGCCCTGCAGGTTGGGAAAGGAAGTCTGTCCGCGCAACTGCACTGTCGGCATGACGTTTGGGTTGCTGCCTAACTCAATGCTTTCTATTATCTGAAAAGCAGGATCAAGGTTTTTGAGGCTTTCGAGGACATTGCGGTTGCCGACGCTCAGCAATTCGTCTTTGGTGAAGGTAGTGGCTGCTCCGGTAAAACTCTCCGCGCGGTGGGTATACATCCCGGTGACAACCACCTCTTCCAGTTGGGCTTCATCTTCACGCAGCATAATCAAAATGTCAGTCTTGCTGTTGTTGCAATCATAAGCGCGCGTGGCTTCTTCCATACCGATAAACGTGAACGTCAAGGTTTCAGCAATACCTTTCGTGAGCGTGAAAGAAAAGCCACCATCTGCTCCTGTGACAGTTCCTTTCTTGGCATTCTTAGCAATCACGCTCACGCCGGCAATCGGGTTGTTATCGATATCAACTACCTTTCCTTGTAGGAGAATCATGCCCGGAGCCACAGCCACAGCATCCAATGCAGATTTGGTGGATTGCTGAAATCTTAATTGTTCTTTCACCGTGATATTGATGTACTTACCATCGATTTTGTATTCCAAGGGTTTGTTGCCGATAATGATGTCCATCGCTTGCTGAATGTTGGCGGCTTTGATTTTTCCGTTAAACATATAGGGATTCAGATCGTTGTAAACGAAGAGGATGCTGTAGCCGGTCGCTTTTTCCAAACGCTTGAGCACCACAGGCAAGCGTTCATTTTTGACCTCGATGTTAATCTCTTGCGGCTTGGGCGGCGTCGATGATTGGACAACAGTCGGAGTCTGCGAGGCGACCACCTGCGCTTTTGTCTCGAAGGGGGCATAAAATCCCAGCGCCACGATAAAAAAGTAAACAAATAATTTTTCTTTCATACGTCAATATTTTATTTTTTAAAGTTCGTATGGAACTCGCATGTCATTATTGTCATCAACTTGGATATTTGAAAATCATGCTCGTTTCATAAACCAACAAATTAATAAATAGAAATTTTTATCCAGACTTTGCTTTCATTTTATACTATTTGAAGCAAATTTTCTATTAAGTCGTTTTAGATTTCAAAATGGACACCTATTTCATAAAAAAAGTGATAAATTTTTTCCTATTTCATAAAATAATTGACTGAACAGCTCATGGATGAGGCTCGGCATATCGGCAGGGGTATTTCCCACTAAAGATTTAGCCGACGGGACGTACATATTTGCACCGAAAACTTGCTAAGTTTTTAAAACTTAGCAAGTTTCAAAAACACTACTTTTTAAAATTGAAATCTCAACCAAAGTCATTAGTTCATTGCTTGCTGTATTTCGAGAACAACTATTTATTGTCTGATATTCACCATTTGTAATTTTCCTTTTTTTTAAAAAGACTTCGGCAACTTCGGCAACTTCGGCAAAACTCTATTTTTTATTTATCGGACATTTATCGGACATTTATCGGACATTTAAGGAAATATATAACGCGAATTTTTATTATTACCCTCATTTTTAAGCAATTCCATTTCTGTCAATTCGGACAAATCTCTGCGGGCTGTTCTATCAGACACATTGTATTTATCCGCATATTCCGAACTTGTTATTTCGCCTTTTGCTTTGAAAAACAAGATCGCATCAATCTGCCTTTTATTCAGTCCTCTATTGCTCAACTCTTCCCTGTTGTAAATATCTTTTCTGAACGTAATCCAAAAATCGCTGCCTTCGTTTGTGATTTGAGGCACAGGCAATCCGGCGGCGACGCACTTTTCGCTCATCTTATCTATGCCACGTCCCCACGCTTCAACATAGCCGCTACGAAAAAATGCGTTAGCAATATCGGGATTGTATGGGCGTGAAGGATGTTCGTCATACAAATATTTAACAGTCCAATCTTCGGGCAGTTTCCCCTCGTTCCAAATTTTTATTCTGTCGGGATAAATGCGGATTTGAACAGGGATACAGCCCGCATAATCCTTATGCGAAACGGCGTTTAAAAGTGCCTCGCGTAGGGCTTTTTCGGGATATTCATAAGTTTCCACACGCGATAGCCCTTTGTAACTGACCAATGCTCGCGTGTATTTTGTCAAAAGCAGTTCCATTGTGCGTTCAACCTGTTCTATCAGGTTGCCGTGAATATCGTCCTGAAACTGCAAATCGCTTTCACTGCGGAAAAAGCCGATTTTTATAAACGCGCCGGTTACAAATCGTTCGGGGTCGGGATGAAAAAGCAGCAATGCGGCTCGTTTCAGAAAGCCGTTTTCTGTCAGTTTCAGATTGTCTAAAAACTTTTCGGGCGTGTCTTTGAGGCAACTCTCGTGAAGCCGTTTTGCCTCAATCCCTTTTGCTTTGAAAAGGTCGATAGTTTCCACTTTCAGAGCCGAATATCCCTATCCTTACAGGATCATAGGGCATCATCGAATCAATGATAATATCTATCTGATTTTGAGACAGCATTTTTATTTTTGCTTTAGTGCAAATATAAATATTATTTCTAACTCAGCAAACTTGTCAGCAAAAACTTACTGCACTTTGATGACCGGTAAATAATTTTTGCTAGAAAAACTTGCTATTGCACCGAAAACTTGCTAAGTTTTAAAAACTTAGCAAGTTTACATAAATGCTAATTATTAAATTGTAATAATCAGATTTTGATAATTAAAAAATAATTTGTTCCTTAGATACTTAATCTTCTTCCCGAACGACAAAAAGAAGTGCTCAATGGAAATAAGGAGTTAGGAGTTAGGAGTTAGAAATTAGAAATTAGAAATTAGAAATTATGAAAACGAAAAGAATTTATGTATCTATTTTGGTCTTGTTGACTGGATTTATTTCTTCTGAAGTGATTGCGCAGAGCACGATCGATGCATTGATAAAAAAATGCGAGACACTCGAATCGATTGACATGGAAGTGATAAAAAACAAGAAAAAAGGCGACAAGGAGGCGGAAAACCGCGTTGTCAGCATCCGGATCACCGACGATCAGGCGCTTGTGGAAGAATTTATCGCTGCATTTACAAAAGATTCCGACAATGCCGACCAGCAGACCATCAGAAAAAGCAAGAACAAGGCGTTGTATTCACTGAAATTCGGGAAAGTGGACTATACCCTCAACGCGACGGGAAACAAAAATGCCCGGATAACTGTCCGCACAGGCTCGTTTTTCGACAGTGGATATATCCTCAACCCGCTGCGATTTTTTGATGGCCGCGAATTTGATATTGATTCAATGCTCCGCTTTCGCGACTCAGTGATGGTGAGAGACCGTGCCAGGAGGTTCAATGATGATGTAGCCAGGAGACCACGTCCGGAAGACGTCCGTCTGAAGCGATAGCGGGTTTAGCTGTTGCTCTTGGTTTTCCGTTTTGCGGGGGTCGTTTTAGCCTTGGTTTTTGTCGCTTTTTCCGAAGCGTTACGAACGATCGTCATACATTCCTCTAATGTCAAACGCTGCGGATCGGAACCTTTCGGCAGTTTATAATTGGCGCCATCATAAGCGATATACGGGCCGAAGCGACCGTTCAGTACCTGCAGTTTGACATCCCCATCGAACGACTGTATGAGTTTTTTCGATTCTTTCTCCTTTTTCTCGATGATCAGGCGTTCGGCTTCTTCTATGGTGATCGAAATCGGATTCAGTCCTTTTGGGATCGACACGTAGGCGTTGTCATATTTCAGGAAGGGACCGAAACGACCGATAGCGGCCGTGACGGGACTGCCATTGAGGTCGCCCACATGACGGGGCAGTGTGAACAGTTTCAGCGCTTCTTCCAAAGTGATGGTTTCGATGGACTGATCTTTCATCAACGAAGCGAACAGAGGTTTTTCCTCATCGTCGGCGTGCCCCAGCTGTACATAAGGGCCATAGCGTCCGATCTTCACGGAGACCAGTTTGCCGGTTTTCGGGTCGTTGCCCAGCACCCGTTCTCCGACGCGAAATTCGTTTTTCGCCTGCGATGTCGCCTCCACGATCGGATGAAACATTTTGTAAAACCGGTCGATGGTATCTGTCCATTTCAAATCGCCTTCCGCAATTTTATCCAATTCTTTCTCTATGTTTGCGGTGAAACTATAATCCAGTACTGTAGGAAATTGGCCAATCAAAAAATCATTGACAACCAGTCCTGTATCTGTAGGCGCCAGTTTGCCTTTATCGGCGCCGACAATTTCTTTTTTGACGGAAGAAGTGATTTTATCGTTTTTCAATGTCAATGTCGTGAATTTCCGTTCTTCGCCCGGTTTGTTCGCCTTGACGACATACCCGCGGTTTTGTATCGTAGAAATGGTGGGTGCATAAGTCGACGGACGACCGATGCCCAGTTCTTCCATTTTCCGTACCAGGCTGGCTTCGGAATAACGATATGGGCGCTGGGAAAGGCGTTCGGCAGCTATTGCTGTATCCAGCGTCAGGCGTTCATGGAACTTCAGAGGCGGGATGATGACGTCTTGATTGTCGTCGGAATCTTCGTCGTCCTTGCTTTCCATGTATACCCGCAGGAATCCGTCAAACTTGACGACTTCGCCGTTGATGTAAAATTTATCATTGCAATTGCTGATGCCGACGGTGACGGTGGTGCGTTCCAGTTCCGCATCCGCCATTTGCGAAGCGATCATGCGTTTCCAGATCAATTCGTAGAGGCGTTGTTCCGCGACAGAACCCTTGATAGTCCGGCGATCCATATACGAGGGACGGATGGCTTCATGCGCTTCCTGCGCCCCTTTGGTTTTCGTTTGGAATTGGCGCGACTTGACATATTCGTGTCCGAATCCCGCTTCGATCTCTTTCTTTGCAGTAGCGATAGCGAGGGCAGAGAGGTTGACGGAGTCTGTACGCATGTAGGTAATATATCCGGATTCGTAGAGTCGTTGCGCTACCGTCATGGTCTGCGACACGGAGAATCCCATTTTGCGGGCGGCTTCCTGCTGCAGGGTAGAGGTGGTGAAAGGCGCGGCAGGTGATTTTTTTGCCGGCTTCGTGACAATATCTTCGATGGTGAAGGAGGCTGTTTTCAACTGTTCGAGGAACGAGTATGCTTCCTCTTGTGTTTTCATTCGTCGGTCGAGTTCCGCTTTCAACAGATTGCCATCAGCGAGCAAAAATATGGCGCTGATACGATAGGATGCTTCCGCCTGAAAATGATTGATTTCGCGTTCACGCTCGACGATCAGGCGTACGGCCACCGACTGCACCCGGCCTGCGGAAAGAGCCGGGCGGATTTTTTTCCAGAGGATCGGCGACAGTTCAAATCCGACGATTCTGTCCAACACACGGCGCGCCTGTTGCGCGTTCACCAGGTTGTAGTCGATTCCGCGCGGATTTTCTATCGCATTCAGGATGGCATTTTTGGTGATTTCGTGAAAGACGATGCGGCGGGTATTATCGTCTGACAATCCGAGCGATACGAACAGATGCCAGGCGATGGCTTCTCCTTCGCGGTCTTCATCGGAAGCCAGCCAGACGGTTTCTGCCGCTTTCGCTTCTTTTTTCAGTGACTTGACCAGCGCCTCTTTGTCAGGTGAAATGACATATTCGGGTTGGTAATTGTGTTGTGTATCAACCCCAAGTCCTTTTTCTATCAGGTCGCGGATATGCCCGTAGCTGGACAATACTTTGTATTGATTGCCCAAGAATTTCTCTATCGTTTTGGCTTTTGCCGGAGACTCTACGATTACCAGATTTTTTTGCATAATACGTGTTTCTTGCGTTTTCAAGGCGCAAAGATAGCAAAAAACTTTAGAACTTGATATTGATTCCGCCTGCTACATTAAAATATTGCGCGGGGTAGCCATACAATAATTCATATTTTTGGAAAAGCAAGTTGTTTGCGTTCAAGAAAATAGAAAACGCATCGCTGAACGTATAGGTAGCACCCGCTGCAAGATCGTTGATGTTTTTCAGTTTGTCGCTCGCGATGGAATAAGAGTCCACCGATGACAGTATGGGAGTATAATCATCAAAGAACCATTGAGATTCTTGGTAGCGATAACTCTTGACATTCAGTTCGCAGCAATATTTTCTTCCTGTGATGAGGTTGTAATCCAGATTCAATTTCAACGGGATCGACGGCAGTTGGTAACTCAAATTCAAGTTTCCGACAAAATCGGGTTTGCCCCAGGCTTCGGGGGGGTGCGTCTCTCCCGTTTCCGACTTGACACTTTTCAGATTCCACTGATAGTAGGTAGCTTTGAGGCCGAGTTCAAAGACATCCGTGAAGCGGTATTTCAGGTAAGCGCCGGTGTTGAATACCTGGCCGTCGCGGTATTCGGGCATACTGAAATTGCGACCGGCCATCTTGGAGAGATCGGTAATGTCATGCAGCGTTCCGAGAGGATCTCTATAAGCATAGTCTCCATATTCGTATTCCCTGAAATCGTAATACTGTTTGTAGAAATGTTCGTTTTGGAAAATTTTGTATCCCGCCCAAAGGTCAAGCCAGCAACTCCCCAGATTGGCTTTCAGGCCGGCGACGGCATCCAGCGACGAGTAGGAATCGAGCACCCGTGTGGAAGGTGCGACGTAACGGTTTTCATAAAACGTGTTTTTCAGACAGTTGCTTGTCACCCCGCCTTTGGCATTGAGATAGAGCAGCAGCTTGTTGGTCGGACGATAATTGAGTTCGAAATCGGGTGCAACATTCAGTTTTTTATCATAATTCAACAACACATCGACCAGCAGGGCAATACGTACCCCAAACGAGTTGCTTTTGTAAACAAAATACGGATTCAGACCGATATCCGAATACGATTCGTAATCCGTTAAGGGGAAGAAATCATATTCCGGATTTTCGTTCAGGGTATAGAAACTGCCGTCGTAAGCGACTTTTACGCCCAACACTTGCTGTGACGACCAGTCGCGGTTCAGATCCAGATCGGCGCGTAACCGGTTTTCTTTCGGACCGTTCCGATCGAGGTAAGGCATGTATTTCTGACTGAAGTGCGAAAAGCCGGCCTTGAAGAAGCAGTTGAAAGCATCCTCATTCTGTGCGGAAAAACCAAAATAGCTATCGAAAATGCCGTTGACTTGGGTGCTGCTTTGATCCCATTCCGGCGTCAGCATTATTGTGGAAAAGGGACTGTAATACTGGATCGTGTCGCCGTAATAATTGAAAGCGGAATGGGTGTAGGAGATACCCATAAACAGTTTTGAATAGTCGAAATTGTGATTGTAATTCAATCCCAGCAGGTTGTCATTGATTTTCATTTTCTGCTTTGAATCGTCGTCCAGATAAAACACATTTCCGTTGGACGAACGGTGCGACCCGAATATCGAGAGTTGATCGGCCTCCGAGCAAAGCAGGTGGTAGCCTAGATCGGCATTGATATCTACAAACGAACCGACGCCCGCCGAGAGGTAGCCTCTTTTTTTCGAGAACGACAGTTCAGTAGCGTAGGCATTGACCGGCAACGTCGTCAATTTCGGATTGAGTTGCATAGGCATTGAGAAAGTGGCAAATTCGACCGACGTCTTCGGGACTGTCGGCTCCTTCAATTCCGGCAGCCGATTGATCTTAGAGGCATCGCGGATCACTGGGCTGTAATCTTTTTCCAGAGTCATCTCACGGGTGAGCGCCACGGAATCTTTGTTTTCGTTATTTTGCGCTCCGACCGGCATCACCGGAAACAAGAGCAGGCATATCATCAGATTGGAGTATTTCATTTTAACTGCGTTTATTCGTTATTAAAGCTATTGGCATATTCTAAAACCGTTTCATTCGTTCTTCGATCATACGTTGAATATCATCGTCCTTGTTCGTATAGTTGTGTTGCAGGCTTTCGAGGTACTGCTTCGCCTTGAACGAATCGTTTTGAGCAAGGTAGATGTCGGATAGCAAGATAAAACCGCGGGCAAGCCAATAGGAATGAGGCGTTCCTTTCTGGATATAATCCAGCACTTCGCTTTCGGCTTTCGCCGTTTCTTTGTTATCGAAGAGGCATTGAGCCAGCAGGTATTTGGCTTCTGCACCGTAAACCGTCCGTGTATCCAAGGACAATGCTTTCAGGTCGATCATTGCTTTCGGAATTTCACGTACAGCCATGTAAGCTTTTGCCCTGTAATATAGGTACTCCGTGGTCACTTCCGGACTCAGGTTCGATTCTTTCTGCAAAGCGTCGGCCACATTGATCACTTCCATATAGTCGTTCGTCTGAAAAGCCGAACGGATCATCCCCGTCAAGGCGGTAATCCGATGCTCTTTGGTAGTCGCATGCTGTTCGAGGTTGCGGTAATTCATCAGGGCATTTGCATAATCATGCTCCGCATATTGTATTTCAGCCGTTTGCAACAATGCATTTTCCAAGAACTCGGTATTCCCGGCATCGATGATGGTCATGAAGGCGGCTTTCGCTTTCGCATATTCTTGCTGTTTCAGGTAGATAGCGCCGAGCAGATTTTGCGCATTCAGCGAAAAGGCGCCATCGGGAAACTGGCGGAGATAATTCAACAAAGCCGTTTGTGCCTGATTTTCATCGGATTTGAGGAAAGAACGTTCTGCGATCAGGTAGGTCAACGAATCTTGTTCGGAGACTTCAAACTTCTCTACTCCGCCCTTGTCTTTGATATAATTCGCATAACTTTGGATGTCATTCAATTCCACATAGACGGATTTCAGGTCTTGAGCGGCGACGCGCGCTTCTTCGCTGCCGGGGTAAAGTTCGATCACCTTTTTGTATGACTCCACCGAATGTTGCAAATCGTTCTGATTGAAATACAACAATCCCATTTGCACGCCTGCTTTTCTGGCCAACGGACTTTGCGGGTATAGCGAAGACAATGATTCAAACACTTTGATGGCTTCGTCGTTTTTTTCCAGCATCACATACGAGCGTCCTTTTTCATACATTGCGTCGGTAACGTACCTGGAATCGGGATACGAACGAACCAGCAGATCCATTTGGGTGATTTTTCCGGCATAATTTTTCTGCAATCCCATGACAAATCCTTTCTGAAATACGGCATAATCCGCCGAAGCGGGTTGCAAAGAAATGGATTGCGAATAGGCTTTCTCCGCTTCCGCAAACTGCCGACCGTCGAAATAGCAATCGCCGAGCCGTGCGTAGGCATCCGCCAGGCTGGCGACGGTTTTGTCTTTTTCCTGACTGATATAGCTGGAAAATTCCAGTTGCGCGGAAGCGTACTGGTTTTTCTTGAAATAGCAATAGCCGAGGCTGTAGTGCGACATCAAGGCCAGATCCGTCTTTGAAGCGGATTGCAGATACTGTCGGAAATCGCGAATCGCCAAGTCGTATTTCTCCTGTCGGTAATAAGTTTCGCCGCGCCAATAGACGGAAGCGCCGCTCTCGTCAGCCGCATACGATCCCATCGCGATTGATTTAGAGAAATTGTCGACTGCCGCATCGAAATTCGCATTCATATAACTGAGTGTACCCAGATAAAAATAGATCTTCTGTTTGGCTTCCAGGATTTTTCTGCCGGGAGTTTTGATCTTCTCTATCGACTGAAGCGCCACATCGTAATTTTTCGTTGTCAGGTAAACGTCCACCAGGCAGTCGTTCACTTTATCGGCATAAATCGATTGCGGATAGGTATTCAAGAAGTCTTCCATCACCGTCACCGATTCTCCGAAAGCGCTGATCGCATTCTTATGGAGCAGCATGGCATAGTTATAGAGCGCCGTCTCTTTGGCTTGGGTGTCAAAATTCATCCGCGATGCCGATTCAAATGCCATCTGTGCTTTTTTCTCGTCGTTGAGTTTCAGGGACGACTGTCCTAAAAACAAGTAGGTATTTTGTCCCAAGGCATCGTTGCCGGGATTGCTTTGCACAAAACAGTCGGCCGCCTGCCGGTAGTCGCCCAGGTTATAATAGGCCATTCCCAAAGAATAAGCATCTTCCTGCGACAATTTGAATCCCAATTGTTCGCTTTGGGCGAGGTATTTCGCTGCATTGGAAAAATCCGATTCGCGGTAATATGCGGATCCCACCACCCTGCTGATTTCGGCATTGTTTTTGTGCTTGCGACCGGCGTTCAGCAGCTCGGTTCCTTCTTTGATCGCTTGCGCATTGCGCCCTTGGATGAAATGGATCTGAGTGAGGTAATACGACACCTCCGCATTGAACGACGGATTGTTTTTCACCTGATTGAACAGCAACATCGCATCATTGTAATTCAGATCCAGGTAATCGAGGTAGGCGGAATAGAAGGTTGCTTCGTCGCGATAGGTTTGACTGTTGTCGCGAAGCAAGCCGAACAAGCGCCTGGCTTCGCTCTTTTGGTCAACCTGCAGGGAAGAATATGCCATCCGGTACACGCAATCTTCCTGATCTTTCAATGAAAAATTGTCGATTTCCACTTCTTGGAGCCAGCGCAGCGCCGTGTGGTAGTCTTTTGCATCGAAATAGCCGGAGCCGATCAGAAAACAGGTCTCGTCGCAATAACTCGTTTCCGGATACCGATTAAAATACGCCTCCAGCAGTTGCAGCGCGTCGGCCCTTCCCAGCTTGAAAGCCGAAGCTGCAAGCAGAAATTCCGCTTCCTGCGCCAAGTCAGGGTCTGCCGTCGGCAAACAGAGGTATTGATTCAGCTTGTCGATACACCCGGCATAATTGCGGTCGGCGTACATTGTTTTTCCTTCGTAAAAGAGCCGCTCGAACGAAATAAACCGTTCGGAACGTTGGGCGAAGGACAACTGCATTGCCGATAAAATCAAGCATATAAAGAAAATGGCCTTTTTCATCTGTCATTTGTTTTTATTATTGTCATCTGGAATATTCATTTTGAGTGTGCACAAAGATAGACGTTTTTTGTGATTTTATGCAACAATCAAGGCATTTTTAATGTTCAAAGCCGATTCAGCCAAACGGTAATCGCTTTGCGTATAGAAGTCAATCCGAAATCGGCAGGATGGATTTCGGATTTTTCCAGGAAGCACAATTCGGATACATCGTCGGCAGGGGTAAGTGCGACCGGTGACCGGATTGATGCTTCGAAAAACAAATCCAGCGTATGCACTTCAAAACCCGAATAGACATAGATGTTCGGCAAGGAGAAACTATAACGCAAGTTGCGGATTGCAAGGCCGGTTTCTTCCAAGATTTCGCGTCGCATAGCCTCTTCTGCCGTTTCGGACATGTCTACGAAACCTCCGGGCAGATCGTAGGTACCTGCCGACGGGTCTTTGGCGCGACGGGCTACCAGCAACCGTCCGTTGTCGTCGGTAATGAACGCAGCCGTCGAAGCGCTCGGATTAAAATAATAGACAAAGTCACATGAGCGACATCGTTTGGATTTAAAATCATGGATCTCAAACTGCCCGGAGCCGCACTTCGGACAATAACGAAAAAGATGTAAAGGATGATCCGACATAATGTATTTGTTAGTTACTTTATATAGAACGGATCATCGCCCGATTTATTTGTGATCCTGTTAAAAAATGCGTTTTATTTCCATCCGTTTGTCACTGATTTTCCTGGTAGAGAATTTTTTATTCTCTTCCTTACTGATACGGGTAATATGTCTCACAATATTGATGCGATCTATCAGGTCTACTTCAATGATGTGATCCGGTTCCATTGCCCGAAGCGTTTCGGTCCAGGAGATTCTTTTAATAATTTTACCTTTATTTTTGATTTCCATAATATATTGTTATTATTCTATATGTGCTATATTAGATTCAATAGAGAGCCGCAAATATAACACTTAAAATTTTAAGGTAAATCAATTTTTTGTCAAATTATTTAAGTTCGACTTTATTTAGATTGCAGTAAAAATTAGATGTCGGGAAAAATAGCTCGGAATCAGCTTGTAATGGGATATTGAATAAAAAAAACGCGCAACCGGACAGATTGCGCGCAAAATCGAGTATAAAACGTTTGATTTATTGATTCATACTCACCTTTCCGGATTCATCCAGATACATGTAAGTGATATACATTTTTCGGGGATGGATGGAGGTGGTGGTGTTATGAGCGTGAAACACATAACGCATGTCATTGTCGGCATCAATGAACATGGCGCCGTGTCCGCTTCCGACCAGAGTGCCCGGCCTGCGCAGAATCGGGTTCTCGCTTGCTTTTTTCCAGGGGCCTGTCGGAGAATCGGCAGTAGCATATCCCACGGCATAATCAGGACTTTCGTAATGATTTGCCGAATATATCAGGTAATACACCCCATTGTGTTTGAAGACCGAAGGGCCTTCCGCCACTTTGTCGCGGACGACTTCCCAGCCGGTCGAGGCTTCGATGCACATTTTCAGGGTGCCCTCCTTCAGCGTCATTCGGTCGTCTTCCAATTCGGCGCACCAGATCACGTTTCCGTTGGTGAAGCGCACAAAAAACAGGTATGCTTTGCCATCGTCGTCCAAAAAGAACGATGAATCGATGGATTTTTCCGTCCTCATCGGTTGTTGGACAGCCTGTTTGAACGGACCGAGCGGCGATTGGGAAGTCGCCACGCAGATATGTTCTTCGGCGGAATAGTACATATAAAACGTTTTATTCCACGGATTGTAATACACTTCCGGCGCCCAGAACCATCGATCGCCATACGAATCGTTTTTCGACAGCGCAAATGTCGGGTGTTTCGACCAGCGCACCAGGTTGGTGGAAGTATATACCGGTATTCCGTCGTCGGAAGCAGTGCCGTAAGCATAATACGTCCCGTTGTAGTACAAGATGAATGGGTCGGCGATCGCAATGTCCGTCACAATTATTTCGGGTTTGCGGGTGGTGAAGGACTTTATTTCGCCGTAATGCCTTGTCCCATCGTCGGCAAAAGCGCGAAACCGGTAGTCGTGTTCCGACTTCAGGTCTGTTATTATTACGGTAAACTCTTCACCGGAGGGTTGATTTGTACGTGCATATTCGACGGTGTCAACCCCATCAATCAGCTCAATGCCGTATTTCGACACCGAGCCGGATCTGTCGATAAATTTTCCTTTGCAGGAAGCTTCTGTGGCTGTAATGGCTGTTGCGTCCAGCGTTTCTACGGCCGTTTGATGGTGATCTTCCTTGTTTCCGCCACAGGAAAAACAAAGTATCAAAGGAAGGATGATACGTAACATATTCTTCACTATCAATTAATTTTTACCTGTCAAAGATTTGATTACCTCCACTTCTTCCTGTGAGAAAGGAGAACCGTCGCGGCGGAAAATGTCGTGAAACCACAACGGCGGTTCTTCGACATCGGGCAGCGGCGTATCCCAAGCGAATATTGTGTTGGTTTTACCGGAAACAAGCCCCCAGTTGATGGCGCCGACATTGTTGGCTTTCAGCAGCGGCATGATTTCGCTGAAGGTACTGTTGTTGCGGCGTGCCATGTATTCGGTGCAAATCAGCGGGCGTCCGTATTTTTTCAGGGTATCGATTGCTTCTTTGTGATCTTGAAGCGTCGAATAGTTATGATACGTGATGACGTCGGAATTGGCAAGCTGAACGGCATTCAAATCCACCAGGTCTTTGTTCCACAGTCCTACGGAGAGTGGCTGTGAAGGATTTGCCGACCGCCCCCAGGCAAAGACTTTTTCCACCAGTGGCAGGCTTTTATTGCCGTAATCGTTGTTGCCGGGTTCGTTATACAAATCCCACAACACGATGCGCTTGTCATCCCTGAAAGAATTCAGCACATCTTTGACGTAGGCTTCCAATTTCCCTTCAAGCGCGCTGTCGGTGAAGAGCAGGTCGCCCGGATCGCGCACCCATCCCGAATTGTGGACGCCGGGTTTGGGATCCGGCTGTTTGCCTGGCGCATATTCATTGTTCCAACAATCATCGAAGAAGACGAAGATGGTGGCGACGCCATGTTTATCGGCAATCGACAGGTAGGCATCCATCCGGTCTTTGAACCCGGATTCGTCAATTTCCCAGGCGAGGTGATGCAAATAGACCCGCATACAGTTCAGTCCGATGGCTTCCGCCCACCCCAACTCACGGTCGATGGTGGTGGAATCGAACGATTCGGCTTGCCACATTTCCAACTGATTGATAGCTGTACTCGGGATGAAATCGCATCCACGAAGCCATCCCCATTGTTGATACCATTCGTTGGCTTGTTCGGCTGTCCAGACAACCTCGCGCGAAGGCGGTTGTTGCTGCTCTTGCTTCTGTTGTTGTTTAACACATGCAGTCGTCATCAACGCTGCAATCATTACATAAAAAATTTGTTTCATCTGTTATTTATTTTAAATATGGTAGTATTTTTCATACGTCAATAATTTGTTTTTAAGAGGTCGTATGGAACTCGCATGTCATTATTATCTTCAACTTGGATGTTTGAAAATCATGCTCGTTTCATGGCTGTGATATTTTTCTACAAATATAGCGATTTTTTCATACGTATATCATCTGTTACCATTTAAAATGATGGAGAGCGGTCACGGCAACTTAACGCCCAAAGCGCGAATGTCCCCAACCAATGACTCCCCATATAATCATCCTCGCCGGTGATGTTGTGAATCGAATAATTCAGGTGTTCTTCCGCAATGGCCTTCAGGTGGGAGCAGACAGGCAGTTTGGCTGCTATGCCGTAGAGGCAGGCGGCGCGGCTGAAATTCAGACCGTCGAGATGCACCAAGTGTCCGTCGCTGCGGTCGGAAACAATCCCCGGCGCCAATCGGAATGCCGAATCAAACAGTTCGGGAAGGAAAGATTCGAGCCAACCGCGGTATTCGTCTTTGTCGAGCGTCTTACTCATCAGCAAAGCCTCTTCCAGACAGGGAGAGAGGAAATCGCTGCCACTGGGTTCATAAGCCAGTGGCGCATTTTTGTCATTCAAGTAAAGGCGTTTGGCATGTTCCGTGATGGCGCTTTCGAACTGGCAGTTGTCCATTGCACGAGCGTAATCGATCGCGAGGGAGAGGCTGAAAGCCGAATTGCCGTGCATTCCTTCGCGCAGCGGATACATCAGTTTGGGAAGGTAGGCTTCGTATTTGGCTGTAAGCAAGTCTTCCAAAGGTTTCAGAATGTGGTACCAACGTTGGGCGTCGGGATCGTCCCAGGTATACAGTTCTTTTTGCAAAGTCAGGAACCATGCCCAGCCATACGTCCGTTCGAAATTGCGGTTGTTGTAGTCTTCAAAGAAACGCTGCTCGACAGCCAGGTTGTCGTCGGTGATGGCAGCGTTCAGTAGCGCACGCACTTTACCGCAACTGTCAAGCGCCGGATATTCTTTCATCAGTTTCACGATCGACCAATAGCCATGCACACACGAATGCCAGTCGAAACAGCCGTAGAAGATAGGGCGCAGTTCGGCGGGTCGTTTCAGGTCTTCCGGTTTGCCCAGCGTTTCTCCGGGTTTATTCGGAAATTCCACCCGAATACACTCCACCGGCAGGGCAAAAATCTTCCGTGCCTGTTCGATATTCAACTGTTGAGCATTTGCACACGTCACTCCCAACAGCAGCTCCAATATAAGGCTGTCGCAGACAACCATGAGGAGGAAAGCCTGGAAATCGTAGAATTTAGTTCTTTTCATCGTTACGAAGGTAGGTGGTTTGGTTGGTATTTCCAAAAGATTTTGAGGTTATTTTTT
>JAISUK010000088.1 GCA_031272075.1 Dysgonamonadaceae bacterium | reverse complement strand
AGGCGTCGTAACCGGCTTTTCCTTTTTCCCCTGAAACAGTTCCATCTGCCCGAATTGCTTGTCGGTAATGCACAGAATACCAATCTGTCCGAGTTCGGGAAGGATGTTTTTGACCCGCTTGATGTGGACGTCGGCATTCTCGCGGCTGGCGCAAGTGATGACCGCGCAGTTTTTGTCGAGCAATGCCTCCATCAATCCCGAAGTGAACGTAATTTGCTCATTATCAATCACTATATCGCCAATATCTTCAACCGGAATTGTCCGCACCGCATCCGCCTTAAAACTTTCGGGCAGCGTGTCGTTCTTTTCCGCTGAGTAATAAAATAAGTTCGTCGCAGTCGGCAATTATTGACTCGAACATATCCTTTTTAAATATTCGCTTTGATACAGCAAACGTAGCCAATAATGAGTTTCCTTTGCTTCTTTCAAAGAAATATGCATTGTGGCAATGAAATCCGTTTTGCTTTGTCCCGAACACGCTTCTTCCACATTAGCACCAATGGAAGTCCCGCTACGTACAACCTGCTTAGAAAGAATAAATTCCTTTTGTTTTTCCGTTAGAAATTTATAAATTTTCACTATTCGTAACGCAAAAGCAAACGACTTGATTTTTATAATATTTTCTTTCATATTCATTTCTTAATTTTTTCATTCCTCAATTTCTCAATTTCTTCATTAAGTTGCAAAAACCGGTCGAAATCGCTCTCAAACAGGCGGAACTGCACGGCACGGTCGTTGTTAACCTTGAAACCAATGGCGATAATAGTCCGTAAATTATAATGTTCCACTTCTCTTGCGACTTCTCTGTTGCCTTCAAGTTGAACTATTAAGTATTTCTTAATAGTTGCCCCCGGTTCAAGTTCACGGTCTTCAAAAATACGCTTAAGGTGCTGATTGATAGCCGGAACAGAAACGTCATACAGCGCCGACAACATCTTCTGTGTCAGCCAGATATTTTCATCTTCGTAGCGCATTTCGATGCTCTGTGGATTGTCGCCAGCAGCGACACAATCTTTTTACCATAGTCAGCACGGCGATTTTGCAAAATATCGTCATTGTTGCGTTTGCCCACGTTCCAAAACAGCATTGTAAGCACGCTGTTTACCTGTACCGCAACAAACTGTCGGCTGTTTTCAATCAGTTGCTGCAGGTCGGAGAGCAAGGTTTGCTCGGAAGTGTTATTATTAGAATTTATCCCTAAATCAAGCCCTAAAATTCGTTTCATAAACTTTGTTTATTTTATTATCTTGCAACAAAAGTAAAAAAAAATATTTTGATATGTCAAGATATCAGATTATCTTTGCCACAATAAAAATTGAAGCAATTCACAATAAGGATTATTCCGTTGTGAAAACATTTAAGGCGGGCAGCAATGCTCGTCTTTTTTATTGATTATAATATAGTTATGCGATAAAATAACCCGTCTGTTTTCCTTTGCTGGTAACAGACGGGTAACCAATAGTAGCAAAAAAGAGCATCTACTTCGCGTTTAAGCGCAGGCAAACGATGCCGAAGTGTTTCTTTTACATTAAAAAAATCAACTTATTATTGCGCTTTGAACTGTAGATCCTTGATGTGCCCGAATTGTCCGTAAGTTTCTACTGGAGCGGCGCTCAGTTCGCCGGTAGCGATGTTGGCGCTGAAGATATATACTTTGCCCTCTGACCCATTCCAGGTCGCGACCAGCAAGTATTTGCAGACAGCGCTTTCCGACAAGCTGATGCCAGCATGCTTGAAAAGTCGCATGCAAGTAACGGTCTCGCCAGCCGGACACGTCCAGGAAGCAGCCGAAGGTGCGGCCAACGATTGGTCGCTCAGTCCGAATGTCGATTTATAGATGCTGTTGTCTGTCGCATAGTAAAGGATCGGGCCCAACGAACTGACGGCGAACAGGTTCGCTTGGGCAATGGCAGGGCAAGTGCTCAAGTCGATGACTGCCACGCCGCTACAGTTGGAAGCGTTGCCATTCGTTTTGAAGACATAGAGGCTACGTTGTGCCGGATTTCCGGGCGTCTGCATCACGGAATACCCGTAAAAAGTGGCGCTCACATCAGTGAATCCATTGTCCAAGTATAATTGTTCTTTACCCACTGCGGTCATGTCGAATGCACCGCCGGTTGACGGAAGCGTCAACTCGCTCGACCATTCCGTGCAGTGCAGGAAACGTTTCGCCAGCTCGTCATAGATGATTACACAGTTGGCATAGCTGATTATTCCATGCGGAGAGGCTCGATATTCGCCGTTCATCAACACTTTGGGTCCTGGAAAGAGTGGCATTCCGTTCGACCAGCCGACTATGGTTACGTATGCCAGTCCGTCGTTGATCAGCAGTTCGTCACCGCTAAAATACCATCCTTCCGGTTTGCATACTGAAGGCGCCGTCCAGAATATTCCGTTGAAGTCGAATGTGATAGTCATGTCTATTGCCGAAAGGCGAACGATATCCGACTCCGTCAACAGGTTGATATACTGGTTTGTGCCGCTCGAAACCGTGCCCATGCGTATTGGTTCGCCGGTAAGCGGATGACCGGGATTGGCTTGCGTGTATAAACTCCGTTTCACGGATGATTCCTGCAAAGCGCCGATAAACAGCGGCGTCCGGATCAGGTCGCAGTCGCCTGTACCGTTTTTCTGATAAAATGCCAACAGTCCTGCGCCGTTCGCGCTTTCCACCGTCAGGGAGTAACGTTGCGTAGCGCGCACACCCGTAGCGCGTTCGATGGCGCAAAACTCAAGATAATAGCTGCCTGGCGTCACCGTGATTGGCGCCGCGAAGTTTTCCGTATGCGCCAGGGTATCAGCGGTAACAGTCGATTGTCCACCGCCGGAACGGTAGATAGCCCAAATGAAATCGAGTCCGGATTTATCGCCCACATACACCAGGCGCGACGGGATGGCGAAGGTCTCAAACTGTGTTACCAAGTGGTAACTTATGATTCCAGTTGTATCTACATAAAAATCTGGTAACTCCACGTAGTCGTAATTGCCTTCGTCATTGAAACAGGAGGTTACGCCAATGATCAGGTACAAGCCGGTGAGTATGAAAAAAAGTATTCGTTTCATCTTTCAAAAAATTTAGTTGTTCAACAATTCTGCAATCTTCGCATGCAGCGCATCGCCACGCAGGTTCTTGGCGATGATCCGGTTGTCGGCATCCAGCAGCACCGTGTGGGGCACCGACTCGACGCCGTACATCAGCACGGCTTCGTTTTGCCAGCCTTTCAAGTCGGATAGATGTATCCATTTCAGTCCGTCCATTTCGATGGCAGCCAACCAGTTGGTCTTGTTGTTGTCCAGCGACACGCCGATAATTTCCAGCCCTTTCGGGTGGTATTCCGCATACACTTTGACCACATTGGGGTTTTCGCGACGGCACGGACCGCACCACGATGCCCAGAAGTCAATCAGTTTCACTTTACCCTTGATGTCGTGCAGGTTGAGCGCTTTCCCTTCAGGCGTCGAGAGGGTGAAATTGGGTGCGAGGTCCCCCACGCCGCTACGCACCAGTTTCAGCAACCGCTCGGCAATCTTTTTCCCCAGATTGCTGGCCTGTGCTTTTGGCCCCAAAGCGTCAAATTTAGCTTTCAAAAATTCCGGTTGTTCGAACCACTGATTCATCCTCCAGTACAGTTCGCAAGCCGCCAGATAGGAATCCGGATGCGCTAAAAGCAATTGTTCGCGAGCGGTAGAATCCCTCCTGTCGAGGGCGTTGAATTGGTTTCGCAACTGTTCTTCAGGATTGTCGCTTTCCCATTTTCCATTTCCCATCCAGGTGTAATTGCCTTCTCCCAGGAAAAAGGGATACAACAACGAGAAATATCTCCCGCTAGACAAGTAAGGCAGGGCGTCGCATTTTTCCGTTCCTTCCAGTCCGATATACACCAGTTTTGTTTCTTCCGATTCGCCGGTTATCAAAAATTTCCCGTCGATAATTTCGGCGTGCGCGAGGGTGTCATTCTCTCCCTTGGGATCGATAAAGAGATATACATCTCCTTTTTTTACTCCTTCTATTTCTCCGAATATAGTGTAAGGATGTTGTGTATAGGATTTGGCACATATCATGCCAGCCAATCCAATCAAACAAAGTATCTTTTTCATACGTCCAAAATTTTTTTATGAACAAATCAATACGCCAAACCCTGTCCAAAAGCCAATGGGTCGCCGTTGTCGTTCTGGTATGGCCAGCCTTCCGGACGACCGGCATTGGCTGGATTGCTGTTGTAATCCTTCAAAAGTCGGTTCAGAAGCCCCTGCAAGCCGATGATCCGGTTGTAGTCGCCATTGAGATCAGCGAAATCCGTCATTCCGGTGAAGTCGATGATAAACTTATAACGCGCTTGCGAAAACGGGCCGATGTAGTAGCTGATCACACTCCATGTGGTCGGCTGAAGCAGGAAATCGCACCAGACCAGTTTGTAGGAGATCGATTCTTCCACGCCTGTTTGCAGTTCGTCAGACGGCCTCACCCGCAGTGCCAGTCGTGCGTTGGTCTTTGTCAGGTCGATGCCGGTAATGTGGCGTTTCACCCGAACGGGCACGGTGACAGTGAAAGCACCGGCAGGGAGCATGGTTTCTCCGATGGAGTAGGCATCTGTCGGCACATTGGTCAGTGTGTCCACCACTTCCAGATGAAATTGCCGCGCCCTGTCGGATGCGTGACCTGTGAGGTGAACAACGACATTCAGATCAGCTTCCGTTGTACTGAAATCATACAGTCGGAACGAATAGTACACTGAATCCACGGTGGCGTTCTGTTCCGAATCGCCTGAAATCCAGATCCTGTCTACATCCTGGTAGAGGTAAGCATCGTTCTCGCATCCAAGCAGAGCAACGAGTGCTAAACATATAATAATTGTGTATCTCATAACTTCCAATTTCTAATTTCTAACTTCTAACTTAATTTCTGTTCCCATATTCAATTTCTTCTTTCGGAATCGGCAATACATACCATTCCTTATTGAAATTCAAAGTGTTGGCGTAGAAATAACTGCCGCCGCGGTGTGTAGGTCGATCCAGCCGCTTGTAGTAGTAAAACAAGTAGCCTTCGCCCACATATTCGCGGTAGTATTCCAATTCGACTTCGGACTGCAGGGCGGCTGCATCGACGGCGGTAGCAGGCGCCGTCACGCCTCTGTTTTCCCTGATGGTATTCAGGTGACCGAGTGCTGCGGCAATATCCGTTTCTGTTTCAGCCAGGATCAGGTACATTTCCGGTAGTCGGATCAGGGGCATCCGCTTGATGTGCGTTTCACCCATGCCTGCCTGCCACAATTTTGAAGTTGTGTAATAATTGCCGGAATTGGTGTTGCTATTGCTGGTGAGATAGACTCTTCGCCAGTCGGTGGAGTGGGTGGCAGTCGGCCAGATGCTGTAATTCATCCAATAGACGTAGATGGTAAACCGTGCGTTGTATTGGACAGTACCGTATGTATATCCCAATACATAACTTTCCATGTTGTCCACTTGCAGTGCAAAAGCCTGTTCATGTACGAAAGTACGATCTCTGGCGGAATCCTGTGCTGTGGCCATGTCATTTACTGATGTCCACGACACCATCCCTCCGTTGATTACTTCTGTGGCACAGGTGCGAGCGTTGGGTGCATCCTGTTTATATAGATACACCCGCGCCAACGTTGCCTTGGCTGCGTAGTAGTTGAAATGGAAATAGCGATGCAGCAGATAGCCATTATCGTCGGAAGCAGTAATGACTCGCCCGGTAGCTACCGGATCGGAAGCTTTCAGTAGGGCGGTGGATTGATTCAGGTCGTCGAGAATTTTCTCCATCACTTCTCGCACCGTCGACAGGGGTGTTGTTTGATATCCGTAAGTTGTCACGTAGGGAATGGCCGCCGCTTCGGGGTCGGATGCCCACGAAGGGGCAAAGAGACGCAGCAGGTCGAAATGCAGGAATGCCCGCAAGCCCAGCGCTTCTCCTTTGATCACATTGTAATTGTCGCGTGAGAACATGTCAGTATCTGCCGTTTCCAGGTTTTCCAGTATATTATTGAGGGTGGCGATCGCATTGTAGCACCCCGACCAGATATTGCCGATGAGCGCTTCAACCGAGGCATTATCGTACAAGTGACTTTTGGCATAGCTGTGTACGGTGTTGGTGCCGGCGCCGTAATAGGCATCGCCGATGCAGTCCACAAATCCGAAAGTCATCTCGCGGCCATACAGTGCATTGGAAGTCAATGCCGTATAGACGCCGGTCAGGGCGTCCTTGAATCCGCTTTCCGTCCGGAAAAGTTCCGAGCCTTCCACCTGCGATTTGGGTTTTACGTCCAACCATTCTTCGCAGGCTGCCAGGATAAGCAGCGCCCCGAAGAAGCAACTGATAAAAATGTTTTTATTTTTCATACGTCAATAATTTGTTTTTAAAAGGTCGTATGGAACTCGCATGTCTTTATTGTCATCAACTTGGATGTTTGAAAATCATGCTCGTTTCATACGTCAATAATTTTCTTTTAATGTTAAAACATTGCCTGTAGCGAGAATGAGAAAGTACGGGCAAACGGGTAGGCTGTCCCTCTTTCTATTTTCACCGAAGAAGCACGAAGCGGTTCGGCCATATCGAACGAGAGGCGCAGGCGGCTGAATCCCCATTTGCGTACAGCTGTGAACCGGTCGAAATCGTAGGACAGGTTGACGGATGAGAGGGTCCATACGTCGTTGTCTTCGACAAAACGGCTGGTGGCGTAAGTCGTCGTTTTATCGGTGATGTTCTTAAACCGGCTCACATCGCCGGGATTTACCCAGCGGTCGGAGAATATCCGGCGATCGACATTCAGGGTCAGGTCGGCATTCTCTACCTTGTCTACCAAAGTTTGGTTGTAGATCTGTCCGCCGAACTTGTAGCTCATACTTACGTTCACCGTAAAGCCTTGCCAAGCGAGATTCATTCCGCCGATGCCATACAGTGAGGCTTCCGTATTTCCGCAAATGTCCAGGTCGTCGGCATCCCAGACAAAAGTGGTAGTGCCGTCGCGTTTCACAAAGACATCCCTGCCGGTAGCCGGATCGATTCCTCGCGAAGGTACCGCCCAGATGGCGTTCATCGACTGTCCTTCCTCGTAGCGTGTCACCGGTTTGTTGGTGAGGCTGGTCAATTGCTCCTCGTTGTAGGACGCCAGTGAATTACTGATTTCCTTGATCCGGTTGCTGTTGTGTGAAGCGCTAACGTAGATATTCAGGTAATTGTGCTGCCGTGTATTTTCATATACCCGTCCATTCACATAGATTTCGTATCCGCGGTTTTGCACCTTACCCAAATTTTCTTTGTAACTGTTGAATCCGGTGGAGGAGGGCACCGTCACATCGGTCAGCAGATCGTCGGTGATGGAGTTATAGTAGTCAAACTTCACATTCAGCCTGTTGTTGAAAGCGGTCAGATCGATGCCGGAATCAAAATCTTTTTTTCGTTGCCATTTCAGGCGGTCGTTGGCCAGTCCCAACAGGTAGGCGCCCACATTCCCGTCGTAGAAAGTGCTGCTGTAATAATGCCAGGTTGACTGACTCTGATAAGAGTTGAAATTCTGCGAGCCGGTGAAGCCGATTGAAGTACGGAGTTTCAGGCGGTTGAGCCAAGTCAGTGATTTCAGGAATGATTCGTGATGGAGGTTCCATCCGACGCCCAGCGACCAAAAGTTTCCCCAACGGTTGTCGCTGCCGAACTGCGAAGAGCCGCTGAAACGCATCGAAGCATCCAGCAGGTAGCGGTCATCGAAAGCATAATTGAGCGCTCCGATCACGCCCAGGTCGCGAATGGCGCTTTCCGAGCTGGAGGGTCGGCCGTCTTTGAGGTAGGCGCGGGCATACCCGATATTGTCCAGTTGATCGTTCGGGAAGCCTTCGGCAGTGATCGACATGGATTCCTTCGTCTCGCTGTTGAGGCTGTAGCCGAGGTTGGCAATCAACAGGTGTTTTTGTATGTTTTTGGAATAGCTGGCATTGATGTCGGTAGCGATGCGAAAATCATAACCGTCGCCGTAGGTAAAAATGCCGCGTCGTTTCATCAATTCATCGGTAGTATAAGTGGTAAAATCCGTATGACTGGCGGGATGAAACACTTCCGAGCCATCGTCCGTCTTGGTCATTCCCAGTCGAGCGGTGATTCGGAACCCGTCGAATGCGCGGTATTCCGCATAGAAATTATTGGTAATCTGCGTGTATTTGGAAAAATCCTTGGTCTTGATCGAAGCGTTCCACATCGGATTGACCACCGGCGACGAAAGGGTGGATATGGCGTAGCTCTTGATCAGGTTGCCGCTTTCGTCGTAAGGTCGGAGGTAAGGATTCATCGAGGTGTATTCGTTGAAAGCGCCCCAGGGGGAATTGTCTCCCTTGTTATAGACTACTTCCAGATTGTCGCGCAGCAGCAGGTTTTTATAGCGGTAGCTGAAATTCAGTCCGCCGGAAATGGTATTGCGGTCGGAGCCTTTCATCACACCCGCCACATTGTTGTAGGCAAAGTCGATGCCATACTGAAAAGCATCGTCGCCACCCTCGATGTAGAGTGCATGTTTCTGTCCGGCAGCATTGCGGAGCGGTTGCGCTTTCCAGTCGGTGTCCACACCCGCCAGCACTTCTTTCAGGAAAGTATTGTACTGTTCGGTGTAGCCGTATTGCGAAGCAGGATTTGTCCAGTAGACGACGCCGTTGTAGCCCACATAGTTGTAGATGCCTGCGTTCTGTTCTACCTGCAATTTTTCGGCAGCATTGCAAAGGTCGTAACTGCTCAGGTCGGGAAGGTTGACATTCAGTGTGCCGGTGTAGGTTGTACGAAGTCGTCCCGATTCGGGTCGTTTGGTTTCGATGACCACCACGCCATTGGCAGCTTTCGATCCGTAGATGGCTTTGGCGGCGGCATCTTTCAGCAGCGTTACCGTCGAAATTCGGTTCATGTCCATGTCTATCACCTTGGTCAGGCTTGCTTCAAACCCATCGACGATAAATAGCGGTTGGTTGGGATTGGTGGCATATTCGCCTTTCAGGTCGGGGAAACCGGATTGTCCGCGCAACTGGATTTCCATCAAGGCATTGGGATTAGAACCCACCAGCAGGTTTTCTGTGATCCGGAAAGAAGGGTCCAGATTCTTTAAACTCTGGATGACATTGCTGTTGCCGACCGACCGCAAGTCTTTGGCGGTGAGTGTCACAGCCGAACCGGTAAAGCTCTCCGCCCGCCGGTCGAACATTCCGGTAATGACCACTTCTTCCAGTCCCGTATCACTGAGAGTCAAAACAATCTTCAGTTCTTTATCGTCGACGATCTTGATCTCGCGCGTTTCGTAACCGATATACGAAACGACCAGAATCGGATTCTGCCGGTCGGTAGTCAACGCAAAGTTCCCGTTTATATCCGTGATGGTACCGGTGGAGGTTCCTTTCACCAGCACCGTCACTCCAACGAGCGACTCCCCATCGGTGTTTGTCACTTTCCCCGAAAGTTTGATTTCCTGTTGTTCGGTCGATTGACCGGACGATTCCCGTTCAGCGGCTTTTTTGATGATCACCACCTGATCGTCAATTTCATAGACAAAGCCCTGCGGCACGATCACGCGATCCAGCACCTCTTCCATCCTGATTTCTTCGACATTCAGACTCACATTAGGCACTTTTTTCAGTAAGTCGGAACGGTACAGAAAATGGTAGCCGCTTTGCTTTTCTATCGTTTTCAATAGCGTTTCAACCGACACATTTTCCAGTGCCAGGTTTAATTTGGTCTTCTGGGAATAGACGTTCGCAGAGACCTGCATCAATTCGGCGAAAAGAATTACTGCCGTGACTTTGGCAATGAAGAACATTTTTCTCCATCGCACATACGTGATGATTTTACCTGTTTTCTTAATCGTATTCAGCATAAACAAACACTTATTTATTTCTCAATTTACTATTTTCGTGTGGATTTGACGGTGGCGCGCTGTTATTTCACAATCACCTGATGGTCGGTGATAACAAACTTTATCTCATTCGTCTTCTCAATTTTTCTCAGGATCGTACTGAAATCGTCGTATCGTTTCAGATTGCCGGTAAATCTGAGATTTCGGGCTTCGTCGGAAGTGAAGACGACCTCTACATTATACCATTTCGACAATGTATTCATGATGTCGGAGAGCAATTCGTCCTCAAACACAAACCGTCCGTCCTTCCAGGCAATGTATTTGTACGGATCGACACGTTTTTGCGAAAGCGTCTTTTCTGCTTTATTGTAGCGACTTTGGCTGTTGGGGAGGAGCAATTGCTTGGTGGCGGGCGATTGTTCAAGGAATACCTCTACTTTTCCCTCTACCAGCGTCGTCAGGATGAACGCATTTTCAGGCGTTGAAGCGATATTGAATGATGTCCCAACCACTTTCACCACCTGTTCGCCGGAAGTGACAAAGAAAGGAACATCGGTGTTTTTCGCCACTTCGAAATAGGCCTCGCCGATGAGCTCTACACGTCGTTCTCTTTTTTCAAAATGCACCGGATAGTGCAAGGTCGTCTCCGAATTGAGCCAGACTTTCGTCCCGTCCGACAATACCAATTGGTATTCGCCGCCGCGAGGTACTTCCAACGTATTGTACCGCAGCGTTTCCGTATGCGGTTCGACTTCGTTTTCAGCGATGTATTCCAGTCGATTGTCGGTATTCTTTATCTGTGCGCCGGTTTCTGAAAATACCGCTTCGGTCTTGGCGGACAATTGATAACTTTCGCCATTGTCCAGGATCAGCCGCGCTTTGGCGCTCCCCGGTTCGATGAAAGTCTCTGTTTGGGTCAGTTGTGCTTGCTTCTCCGCATGTTTCAGATTGAGGAAATAGACGCCAACCGTGAGTAAAGCGCCCAACAAAACAGCAGCAGCATACGGAAACAGTCGGATACGGCGAAGGTGTGGCGGCTCGATGGCGCGCTGCACTTTTTTCCAGGCTTTCGCGATCGACTCTTTGTCTTTGAAAGCCGATCCGCTGGCATAAAACCGTTGTACGCGCTCGTAAAACTTGCGATGAGCGGCATCTTCTTCCAACCATTGATCCAATAACCGTTGCTCATCATCCGAAATGCAACCGTGAAGTTTATACCAGATGATTTCAAAATCAATAAAGGTCACTTTTTTTGCCATTGGCTTGTCTGTTGTCATAATTTGTATCGTATTACATTATTTATGACACATCACTTTCCAAAAATGGTGACAAAAAACTAAAATTTTACAGGAAAAACTTCACTGAGGTAGATTGCAACAATAGCTGCCGAAGTCGCTCTTTGGCTCTTTGTATCTGGGTTTTGACTGTATTTTCAGAGATGTTGTTCAACTTGGATATTTCCCGATATTTCAATCCGTCCAGGTATTTCATCCGAAACACCGAAGCCATTTGCGGAGGCAATGCGGTGATGGCTGCTTCAATGCGACTGATCATTTCAGGATCCACCCAATCGGATTCGTCATCGTTCAGCATACTTTCCAAATAGAGTAATCTATGCGTATCGTGGATGTGAAGATCCCGCAGGTGATTCAGGCAACGGTTCTTTACTGATTGAAAAAAATAGGCCTTGATCGATTGCTCCAACTGGATGGCATCGGTCTTTTCCCAGAAATAAATAAAAAGGTCTTGGACAATGTCTTCGCATACTTGCCGATCAAAAACAAAGCCCTCGGCGTACTTCACCAGACGAGGGTAATATTCATAAAACAGCGATTCGAATACCTCCTTATTGCGATTCTTAATTTCATTAAATAGTATTTTATCTTCTATTTTTATCGTCATGATCGGCTGAGAGATGAAATAATACACGCAAAATTACAAAATATGTTGTAAGTTTGCAACATGTTAGATGATCAACATATCGAACGGGTTGCCGAAGATGATTACACGGCTTTTGTAGAGCTCCACCACGCGCTTTACGAAAGGTTGTTTTATTATGTTTATCAAATGGTTAAAAATAAGGAGGTTAGCGAAGATATCTTGCAGGAAACTTTTATTAAGTACTGGGAAAACCGCAAAAGTTTTTCTAGTTTTCTATCTGTCAAAGTGTATATGTACACAGTATCGCGCAACATGGTCATCCACCATTTTCGAGACAATGAGACCCATCACCGGATACTTGAAAAAATGGAATACGAACCTATCCTCACCGAAGACCACCTGCTGATTACCTCCGAAATCTGCGCGATGGTACAACAGGCTATTGCGGCGCTTCCGGCACAGACGCGCCGTGTCATCGAGCTGAGCATCGAAGACCGCAAAGTGTCGGAAATAGCCGACGAACTGCACATTTCACCCAACACGGTGAAGACCCTGAAGAAAAACGCCTATCAGACACTCCGCGAGCAACTATCCCACCTCAAGGGATTGCTTCCGTTCATTTTCGGTTGATTTTTTTTTACATCGACGTTCACCCGTTTTCCCGCGTGGCGGCTTTTATATTTATAACATTGATTTCTTATCTTTTAAGAACTATGAGTGAACAATCCGATATTGCAAAAATCATTTCCAAGGTAATCATGCGTATAGAGCTGACTGCCGACGAACGCACCTTGCTGGACGAGTGGAGCACCGACGCAAGCCACCGCGCCTATTTTGAGCAGGTTACGCATTTTTTGCCCCTCGACGACTACCGGCGCGTCACTGCGCTTACTGACGAATCCGCTCATTTGAGGCGGATTACCGCGCAAATTCATGCACGTCGCCGACCGTTGTTGTTGCGAATGCTTCGAATCGCGGTGGGTGCAGCGGCGGTGGTGTTATTCGGTTTGCTGATACATTATATAATAGGAGACTGGCAGTCGGCGTTCGACACGCCCGCTGTGACTGCGTCTTCCACTGAAGCGATCGCTCCCGCTGCCGATCCCGACATGCCTCCGAAGGTATCAAATCGGCGTGTGATCCTGAAAGTTGCCGGTGGAAAGACATACAGCCTGGGGCAAATCCCATCGTCCGCGCGCCTCGGAGGAGCGCAGTATGATGTTTCCCGACAAATGATCTCTTACGATGCCATGCCGCCTGCGAAATTGCATCCCGTGGATGCCCTCAACGAGCTGGCGGTGCAGCGCGGGGCGGATTTCAGTTTGACGCTCAGCGACGGCACGCGTGTGTGGCTCAATGCCGATACCCGTATCAAGTACCCCACCCGTTTTACTTCCGGTGAACGCCGCGTGTGGCTGTCGGGCGAGGCCTACTTTGAGGTTGCGCACGATGCCGAACATCCGTTCATCGTTTCGGTCGACGGTGTGGATGTGCGTGTCTGCGGCACGACATTCAATATCAACACCCGCTGTCACGGGACGATTGCCACGACGCTTGTCGAAGGATCGGTGGCGGTAATTCCTTCCGGCGCCGACCATGAGACGCTGCTCACGCCCGGACATACGGCAGAATTTGCGCCGACTACCGGCCTGCTCGACATCAACGACCGCGACATACAACTCTACATCGGTTGGAAAACCGGACAGTATCATTTCGAGAAAATCACCCTCGACGACCTGCTCAATGAGATCGGCCGCTGGCACGACGTCAAGATCCGCTTTGCCGACGAACACCTGCGGACGGAGCAATTCACCGGCGTCATCGGTCGGCGATTCCCGTTGCGTACCATCCTTTTGATGCTGGAAGAAACAAACTACATCGAGTGTGACATGCACGACGGCGTCATCACTGTGAAAGAAAAGCAATACCAATTAATGAAATAGCTTATGATTAGAAATGGGAAGAGAGTGCTGTTGGCACTTATGACACTGGCCTTTAGTTTGGCGCTTACGGCGCAGACCGACACCGACGGCAAGAAAATTACCTTGCACGTCAAAGGCATTTCGGTGGAAGCCCTGTTCAAGGAGATCAACCGACAGACAGGTCAAAATTTCATCTACAACGTCAAGGACATCTTGCCGCTGAAAGCAGTGGATGTGGATGCTACAGACGAACCGGTAGCGTCGGTACTCGAAAAAGCGCTCTCGCCACAGGGTGTCTCGTTCAAGTTTACCGAGGGGTCCGTCATTGTGAAAAAAGCCGCCATCTATCCGGTTTCAGGCCGGGTAACCGACATGCAAACGGGCGAACCGCTGCTCGGCACTTCGGTATTCGACCGCAATACGGGCATCGGCGTGACTACCGATCTTTCGGGAAATTACCACATCAATGTGGCCGAGGGTAGCGTCTTGGTATTTTCTTACCTCGGATATGTCTCCGTGGAACGAAAAATCACCGGTAGCCGAACGGGTTTGGATATCGCACTGGTTCCGACAGAGAACGTGCTGACTGAGGTGGTAGCGACGGGAATTTATACCCGCCCCAAGGAAAGTTTCACCGGATCGTCGCAGACTTATACAGTCAAAGAGCTGAAGACCATCGGCAATCAGAATGTATTGCAAAGTCTCAAGACGCTCGACCCGGCGTTTGCTATTGTTGAGAACAATCAGTACGGGAGCGACCCCAACCGCTTGCCCGACGTCAATGTGCGCGGTAAGACAAGCGTCATCGGATTGCAGCAGGAATACGACACCGACCCCAACCAGCCGTTGTTTATCCTCGATGGCTTTGAATCGACGCTCGCTGTCATTTCAGAACTGAATATGGATCGCGTGGAGAGCATCACCGTACTGAAAGACGCTGCCGCCACCGCCATCTACGGTTCGAAAGCCGCTAATGGCGTCATCGTTGTGGAAACAAAAGCCCCCGAAGCCGGCCGGTTGCGTGTGAGTTATAGCGGCAATGCCAGCGTGTCGTTTGCCGACCTCACGGACTACAACCTGATGAATGCTGCCGAGAAATTGGAATTTGAGCGACTGGTAGGCAATTACGACCTCATAGAATACAATGAACACTTGGCGGAAATACGCCGCGGCGTAGACACCTACTGGCTGAGCGAACCCCTGCGCACCGCCCTTTCGCATCGACACAACCTTTATGTGGAAGGTGGTGACGACAAAATGCGTTACGGCGCCGGGCTTTCTTATGGTCTGACGGAAGGCGTCATGAAAGGTTCAGACAAAGATGCTGTCAACGGCAATGTGCGGCTTATCTATCGGAACAAACGCTTCCTGTTTCAAAACTACCTGACGGTAGACTACAGTACCGCCGACCGCGAAAAGGTGGCTTTCTCGCAGTTCTCACGTGCGATTCCTTACTACAGAAAGATGGACGAAAACGGCGATGTACAGCCCATATTATTCAACTACAACGGCTATACGACTGTGTATAATCCGCTATACGACATGGGACTCAATAGCTTCAGCACTACCAATGGTTTCGGATTCAACAACAATTTTGAAACAGAATGGCGAGCGACCGACGATTTCCGCATCCGAGGACGCTTCAGCGTAGCGTTGTCAACTTCGCGAAACAAGACTTTCCAGTCGCCTTATGCCACGATGTTCTACACTACTGTGGAAACCGAACGAGGATCATATTCGGAAACCTATTCCGGCAATTCCCGTTATGAAGGAGACGCCGGTCTCACTTACGGCAAACTCTTCCGCGAGAAACACCGCGTCAATGCCGTGACAGGCATGCGTATCCAGCGGACTTACAGCAACCCAACGGGATATACCGTCTATGGATTCATCGACGATAATTATACCAGCCCGACTTTCTCCAACGGCTTCGTGCAAGGCAGCAAACCGCGATATTCGTCCTCGGACGTGCGCTCCGCCAGCTACTACCTCAATTCGGGTTATGCTTTCGACAATCGCTATCTGGTTGATTTCAATTACCGTTACGACGGCGCGTCGGTGTTCGGCGCTTCCCGCCAGTGGACAACGACCTGGGCAGTCGGATTGGGCTGGAATCTGCACAACGAATCGTTCCTTCGGTATCAGACTGCCGTCAGTCTGCTGAAATTACGGGCATCGGTGGGTAACCCCGGCAATCAGAACTTCGACGCCTATATTTCGATGAATATCTACGGCTACACCACCACTTACCCCAATCTTTTCGGTCGTACCGCTCTTATTACCAGCTGGGGAAATCCCGACCTCAAATGGCAAAAGACGCTGGACAAAAATATCGGGGCGGACATTGAACTTTTTGATCGCCGTATTCGCCTGTCGCTCGACTATTTCGTGAAAGATACCGATCCGCTGCTGGTGTATGTGAGCGCTCCGGCTTCCACCGGTTCCACCATCGCCCCGATGAATATCGGACGCCAGGTAACCGAAGGACTGACGGGCACGCTGAACGTCGCTATCCTCAAGCAGGAAAACATGGCGTGGAACGTGTCGCTCAATGCACGTCACTTCGCTTCGGAATACCGCAATATCGGCAACCTGTTGGATGAATACAACCAGGCAGGACTGGGCGTCAACCTGCAACGCTTCTACGACGGCGGCAGTCCCGACGACCTGTGGGCGGTGCGCTCGGCGGGCATCGACCCCGCTACCGGTCAGGAATTGTTTATCTCCAAGGATGGCGAATATACTTTCACCCACAGCTATGCAGATGAAGTCAAAGTAGGTAACTCCATGCCGGATATCGAAGGCGTCATCGGCACGTCGTTCTATTGGCGCGGAGTCACGGCATCCGTCAACATGCGTTATCGTCTCGGCGGACAGCTATTCCAGAGTACTCTCTACGAAAAAGTGGAGAATATCTCCGGTGGACGACTGGCTTACAACCAGGACAAACGCGCCCTCTACGACCGTTGGAAAGAGCCGGGCGACAAGGCTAAATTCAAGGGCATCTCCGTCACGCAAACCACTCCCATCTCTTCCCGCTTCGTTGCCGACGAAAACACGCTGGCAGGCGAATCCGTCTCGTTGGGTTATGAAGCGCAAAGCCCTCGTTGGCTACAAAACATGGGTGCGCAAGCTTTCACCTTGCGCGGCTATATGAACGACATCTTCCGTTTATCCACCGTGAAGGAAGAGCGAGGCCTGGACTATCCGTTTGCGCGCTCGGTGTCTTTCTCTCTGGGACTGCGGTTTTAATAACTGATAAAATTCAATGAAAGTATGAAGAAAATAAATATACTGAAACAGGTGGCCGTCACGGTCTTGGCGCTGGTGATAACAGCCTGTAACTCCTGGCTCAAGGTGGAGCCGGACGACCGCATCGTAAGCGAAAATCTCTATAAAGACAAGGCCGGATATATGACAGCGCTCAACGGCGTCTATGAGGAATTGAACGAATTGACGGAGTTTCGTATCCGTACGCTCGACAGAATGGCGCAATACTACGGAAGCGCCGCTTTCGACTACAACTACTACAATGGCAGTAGCAGCAGCGATTATGAAAACACCTGCAAACTGCGTACCAACTGGGATAAGAGCTATTCGCTTATCGCGGGTTGCAACGAGATCATTCGGCAGTGCGACGGAGAGAGCGGCATTGTCCTCAACGGCGGATACTATGAGATGATCAAAGGGGAAGCCCTTGCACTGCGTGCTTTACTGCACTTCGATCTGCTACGCCTCTATGGCCCGGTCTGGTCGGAAAAAGACGCCGAGAGCATCCCCTACATGACAAGAGCTGACCGCAAGACACAACCATTGCTCACCGGTAGCGCTGCTGCCGACAGCGTCATTGCCGACCTCCGCGCCGCTGCCGACTTGCTCGAAAAGGTAGATCCGGTGATCGGTGAAGGCAAACGCGACTTCTCCGACGGGTTGGGTAAAAACGACTGGAACTACCGACAATACCGACTGAACTATTTTGCAGTGCAGGTGTTGCTGGCCAGGGCGTACCTCTGGACGGGAAATACTTCACAGGCCGGCATTGTGGCACGGGATGTGATCAACAGGGCAAGCGCGTTCTTCCCTTTCGTCACCAGCCAATACATGCTGACAACACCCGACCGCATGTTCTCGCCAGAAGTGCTGTTCTCGCTCTACAACCTCTCGCGGACGTCATTGATCTACAACAAACATTTCGCTTTCTCGGTGTGGAACGTACTGACGGCTTACGGGCCGAACAGCACGGGGCGCATATCGTATATGTACGACAATCTGAACGATTACCGCCAGAAAATGTGGATCGATGCGCCCAACTATGAACATAGCTCCACCGTGTCGCACCTCATCAAGTATCAGGACGAAACGACCAATGGCGCAGAAGCTTACCGCTATATGATTCCGCTGATCAGGATGAGCGAGGCTTACCTCATAGCCGCCGAGTGTGAAACCGACGTACAGAAAGCAATCGACAGCTACATCAATCCGCTGCGTTTTGCGCGAAACAGCCCTAACCTTTCGGCGACAACCCGCACAGAATTGATGAATCATATTAAGGCTGAATATACCCGCGAATTTGTTGGAGAAGGACAGTTGTTCTTCTACTTCAAAAGACTGGAACTGGCGACTGTGCCCAAAGCAGACGCCGCCAACAGCACCATGAACATGCCCGCAGGCGGCTATGTGGTGCCGTTGCCGGACAACGAACAACAGATCAGGGGACTTTAATCATTTTGTCAAATCATCACGACTGTATCAGATATGAAACCATCCAAATTACTCAAACGCATTTTTACACTGACGCTTCCAGTAGCCGTCCTCATCGCGCCAATAGGCTGCGAGAGCGAATTGAAAGACTATGATGGGCCTGAAAGCGTCTATTTCTACCATGGCAGCGAACAAGGGTCGTGGACAATCGGCGTAGTACGTACGCCCTTTGTTACACGGGTCGACTTTGCTGATGTCACCGGCGACACTGTCAAACTGGACATCCGCGTACTCGTCACCGGAGATATTAAAAACTATGATCGTCAACTCAGACTGGAAATACGTGCCGACAGTACCACCGCGGTGGCGGGTACCGATTTCGTTGCCCTCAATCCGACTTATGTCTTCCCTGCCGATTCGGTGAAAGCGGAAATTGCTGTCCTCCTCCTGCGAAATACCGGTCTGCGCACCGAAGAAAAACAACTGCAACTTGTGCTGACACCCACCGACGACTTGACTACCGATATGCCCAAACTGCGCATGCTCTTCAGCGGAATGATCTATCAAACTTACGATGCTTTGACTTACACCATCCGCATGAACGACTTCGTGACGCAGCCGGAGACTTGGTCGGTCAACTGGGGCGAATTCACACAGAAAAAGTTTCTGCTGATGCTCGAAGTGCTTGGACTGACACGGGAAAATTTCTCGTCTGTACTCTATAACCGTCAGATAGATGCCGACGTCATCATGAGTAACTATCTGATAGAGAAATATTATGCCCATACACCTGTGCTGGAAGACGACGGAAGCCTGATGTGGTTTGCACATTGCGCCGATGTGTTCAGTTCCACTCCGGGGGTGCCTTGGGACGGAAAGTACAATTAGAAATTAGAAATATAAATTAGGATATGAAGTTACATTCGATTTTATCGGGAATAATAATGGTGGCGTTGCTGTGGTCGTGCAGCGAAGACAAGGGTAATTACGACTACCGCGATATCAATGAAATCGTCATCGAAGGCATCCAGGAAACATACAACGTAATCTACAAACGCGATACGTTACGCATCAGCCCACAACTGACATTCAGCATGGACGACGGGCGCGCCGATCGTTACCAATACGAATGGGAAATGCAAGGGCAAACCAATGGCGTCAAAACCATCGTCGGCACCGACCGCGATCTGGAATATTTTGTCGAGAGCGCTGAGGGCGCATATACCCTCTGGTTTCGCGCTACAGATACTGAAACGGATGTGTGCTGGATAACCAAAGCAGAAGTCAACATCCGTACCCTTTTCGGATTGGGTATGATGGTGATAGGCGAAGATGAGGACGGTTATGCGGATATCGACATGGTGTCCGTGGCAGCTGATACCGTGGTGTTGCGCAATCTGATGAAAAACAATGGTTTACCACCTATGCGTGGACCAAAATTGATCCGCTACACCGGCAAGGCTTACTACTCTGAAGCGCTGGCGGTGGAACTGTGGATCACCACCGATGATGGTTCGTTTTACCTCGACACCAAGACGTTCCGTGGAGATCCTACACACAATATCCAACAAAAAATCTTACAGGGAAACGCTTTGCCGACGAACATGCGTATCTTGTGGATGAGTCGCCGTCACGGACAGGCAGGCGCCCACATGAGCCGCGTATTTATTACCGACACCGGCGATGTGTATGGCGTATTCAACGTAGCATTGGGCGTGATTTATGGTGAAGCCCTCAACCGTATGGACGCCAACAGCCTGGAACGCTATCGCGTTTTCCCCATCATCTTCTCCACTTCCTCGTTCTCCGAAAAGGTGCTGTACGACCTGGATCATAACCGTTTCATGAGAGCTTCCAATTCGGCATTTCCTACTCCGGGGTCCCTGTTTTTGCCGTTTGTGGATGCCGGTACGGAAGTCTATCCCGCCAATCAACCGGCAGGACGAACAATCATCTATGGTGAGAATACGATGAATAAGGATAATGGGGCATCTGTGGGAAACAGCTATGTGTTGATGCGTGAGACGGGCGACCGGTATTATGTCTATCGTTTTTACAGCGTGTATCGCGCTGCCGAGCCTTGGCCGATGTGTTACAGGATGATGTGGACAATCGACCCATCGGTGGCGACTAACCTGCCGCAGGCGCGAATGTGGGCGTTCGCCTCACAACGCACATTCCTGCTTTATCCTGTGGGAAGCGTTCTTTACGCCTACGATTACAATCCGGGCAACGAGCGGCTCTATCAGATTGACCTCGGCAGCGAAATCACTTGTCTGAAGTTCGACACCAATTCCGATGCTTCGGGCAACACGCTCTGGGTAGGTACCTACAACGCTTACGACAAAGGGACGCTGACCCGTTATGGCCTCAGCCTTGATCCGAATAAGTTTGAACTGACAAACAAAGGCAGTTGGAGCGGCTTGGTGAAAATTGCAGATATGGATTGGCGCGATAGCGACCTTTGAGTTAGTGGTTAGTGGTTAGTGGTTAGTGGTTAGTAATTAGTGGTTGGATGCGTAACTAATAACCGGATTGATCGCCAAACTTGACCGGGCGCTTGCCGTCGTTGCGATATGGGATCAGAGAAATAGGGAACTATTCGGCGCTTTTTTGCTCATTATAAAAAGCATTTTTGTATATTTGCATCTTGATAAACAAAATGAAACGCAAATAAACTTATGGATACTCTTGTTAGAATATATCTGCGATTATTACAAGAAACCGACGCAAAAATATTCCGTTTTATTCGGCGCTTTTTTGCATCCAATAATCGATTGTGCGTTTCAGATTTTCGTTCGACTTGTCCTTTTCTTCCATTTTGGAGGTATAATATTTGACGCGGTCTTCCGGTTGTATCCCTTTGGTATTCATTATTATCTGTTCGACAACCGTTTGCGATCTCCCGTACAGCCCTGATAGCTTACGAATATTCAGCATATCTTTGATATTGTTGATCTGACCAGCTTTGTAGTGTTTGACAACTTTC
>JAISUK010000081.1 GCA_031272075.1 Dysgonamonadaceae bacterium | reverse complement strand
GTGGCGGGCTATGACATTGAGCGGCAGTCGGAGGAAGTGAAGAAAAACATCGGCTATATGAGCCAAAAATTTTCGCTTTACGAAGACCTGAAAGTGTGGGAAAATATCCGCCTCTTTGCAGGGATTTACGGGATGAAGACGCCCGAAATTGCCCGCAAGACCGACGAGATGCTCTCGGCGCTCGGTTTTTCTGCCGAGAAGAACACGCTGGTAAAAGAACTGCCGCTCGGATGGAAGCAGAAACTCGCCTTCTCGGTCGCCATCTTCCACGAGCCGAAAATAGTCTTTTTGGACGAGCCGACCGGCGGTGTTGACCCCGTTGCCCGCCGGCAGTTCTGGGAACTGATATACCAAGCTGCTTCCAGAGGCATAACGATTTTTGTTACAACACATTATATGGATGAAGCAGAGTATTGCAACCGCGTTTCGATCATGGTGGACGGCAGAATAGATGCGCTTGATACACCTCAAAACCTGCGTCGACAGTTCAATGCTACCAACATGGACGGAGTCTTCAGGCAGTTGGCGCGGAAAGCGAAACGTGCAGAATAAAAACTTGAATATCAACAAACCGAATTATTTATCAGATTCGGAAGTGAAAATTTTCAAATCTCAAACAAGCATAAAATGAAACAAGCATGATTTTCAACCATCCAAGTTGATGACAATAATGACATGCGAGTTCCATACGACCTTTTAAAAACAAATTATTGACGTATGAATAACAAAATAACAACCAGGAGAAATAAAACACTGACATTAACGCAAGAAGAACTTAAGATGTTTTCAACGAAATTGGTGAATTTAAAAAATAATCAGAGCGTAGAAATTAACGATATCATCAACAAAACTGTCAATAACAATTTGTTTGAAGTGATCGATTTGTTACCAATACAGTTTGCTGATTTAATTTTTATTGATCCTCCCTACAATTTAACGAAAAATTATCATGGTTTTACTTTCCAATCTTCCACAGACGAACAATATCTGGATTATCTACGTTCGTGGTTTCCAAAAGTCGTGTCGTTGCTAAAACCAAACGGCTCCTTGTATTTGTGTGGGGACTGGAAATGTACTTCAGCGTTACAAACTGTTATGAATGAAAATCTTACAGTATTAAATCGCATTACTTGGCAACGAGAAAAGGGACGGGGTGCAATGCATAATTGGAAAAATGGAATGGAAGATATCTGGTATGGGGTGAAAAATCATAATGATTATTATTTTAATGTAGAGGCGGTGAAGATAAAACGCAAAGTGATAGCGCCTTACAAAATAGACGGAAAACCGAAAGACTGGGAAGAAACGGAAATCGGCAATTTTCGTACAACTTATCCATCTAATTTTTGGGACGATATTTCAATACCCTATTGGAGTATGTCCGAGAATACCTGCCATCCGACACAAAAACCCGAAAAATTGCTTGCAAAATTGATTTTAGCTTCCTGTCCCCCAAACGGCATTGTTTTTGACCCTTTCCTTGGGAGCGGAACTTCTTCTGTGGTGGCAAAAAAGCTGAACAGAAAATATTGTGGCGTAGAAATGAATGAGGAATATTGTTGTTGGGCGGAAAAACGATTGAAGATAGCTGAAAAAAATCCAATAATACAGGGTTATACCGACGGTGTCTTCTGGGAAAGAAATTCAAGCAGTATTCAACAAAAGTTGCAAAAGAAAAGCGCTTTCGAGGATTTTTTAGAAGCACAATAACATGAGTAGAGGAATGAAACGAGCATGATTTTCAACCATCCAAGTATATGACAATAATGACGACATGCGAGTTCCATACGACCTTTTAAAAACAAATTTTGGACGTATGAAAATTGATTATAAAAATATAGAACGATGAACACAGCAAAAAATAACCGGCAGCAACCGCTATGGTTGGATTGGGCGAAAGAATTACAATTTATTGCCCAAGCGGGGCTGACTTATTCAAAGGATGATTTTGATAGAGAACGTTTTACCCGTATCAGAGAAATTGCAGCAGAAATCATCAGTCACAAAAGTGGGCTGTCGATGGAGCGTGTAAAAAACCTGTTCTGCAACGAGGAGGGCTTTCAAACCCCGAAATTGGATACCAGGGCGGCTATCTTCAAAGAAGATAAAATCCTGTTGGTAAAAGAGAAAAATGGCTTTTGGTCGTTGCCTGGCGGATGGGTCGATATCAATCAGACCATCAAAACAAATACGGAAAAAGAAGTGAAAGAAGAAGCAGGACTGGAAGTCGAAGCGGATCGCATTATTGCACTGCAGGATAGAAATTTGCATAATTCTCCGCCATACGCCTATAATGTGTGCAAAGTTTTTGTTCTTTGCCGGATCAAGGGTGGTCGTTTTCAGCCTAATATCGAAACGATTGATAGCAAGTATTTTGCTTTAAGTGAATTGCCGCTGTTGGCGGAAGAGAAAAACACTGCAGAACAAGTCGCGATGTGTTTTTCCGCATATCAAAACGAGGACTGGAAGATACTTTTTGATTAGATAGTTATGAAATATTTTTTTGCATTTATAAGAAAAGAGTTTTATCATATTTTCAGGGATGTCCGGACAATGCTGATCATCATCGCAATGCCGGTCATACAGATCTTATTGATTGGTTTTGCCATCAGTACGGAAGTAAAAAATGTTGAGATTGCTGTTTACGATCCATCCAATGATGAGGTTACAAGCAGGATAATCCATCGGTTGGATGCGAGCGAGTATTTCAATGTCGTCCGGATGCTTCCAAGTGCTCAAGATGCAGAAGCCGTTTTCAAAAAAGAGGAAATCGGATTAATCGTCATTTTCAGCGACAATTTCAGTGAACGGCTACTCCATACCGGTGATGCTGCTATTCAATTGTTGGTCGATGCGTCCAATCCCAACCAAGGCATGACGGCGTCATCGTATGCCACCAGTCTGATAGCCGATTATCAACAGGAATTGTTGCGTGAAAGAAATATTCCTGTGAGGATAAATTCCATAGTCAGAATGTTGTATAACCCTGAAATGCGAAGTGCCTACAATTTTGTTCCGGGTCTGATGGGAATGATTTTTATGCTCATTTGTGCGATGATGACCTCTGTGGCTATCGTCCGCGAACATGAAACAGGCACAATGGAAGTGCTGCTCGTTTCTCCCGTGAAACCTATCTATATGGTTGTGTCGAAGCTGGTTCCTTATTTTATTTTCTCGTGGATTATTTTCATCATCATCCTGTTGATTTCGGTTTTTGTGCTTCGTGTCCCGATCACAGGCAGTTTGTTGTGGCTGAATATTTTCGCACTCATTTTCATCATTGTTGCCTTGTCGCTCGGTTTATTGATATCAACCTTGGTGAGAACACAGGTTGCTGCGATTCTTGCCTCGGGCATGGGATTGATAATGCCTGTGATGGTGCTTTCGGGATATATTTTTCCGATAGAAAGCATGCCGCCCATTTTGCAATGGATTTCAGGAATTATTCCCGCTCGGTGGTTTAATGCGGGAGCGAAAAAGTTGATGATTGAAGGCGTTTCCATACAACATGTTTTGAAAGAAATGTTTATATTGACAGGTATGGCAGTGCTTATTATTACGGTAAGTTTGAGAAATATAAAAACAAGACTATTCAGTTGAAAATTAAAATGCCATGTTAAAGTTTTTGATAGAGAAAGAATTTAAGCAAACGTTTCGGAATTCATTTATTCCGAAACTGATATTGGTTTTCCCAATTATGGTGTTGTTGGTTTTTCCATGGGCTACCAATCAGGAAATCAAGAATATATGCGTAACGGTCGTCGATCGTGATCACAGCGCCTTTTCAAGACGGCTAACTGAAAAAATCAATGCCTCGACGTATTTCAACCTTGTATCGGTGGCCAGTTCCTACGACACGGGTATGAAAGCCGTAGAAGACGGCGCTGCCGATTTATTACTCGATATCGCTCCTGGATTTGAGAAAGAGTTGATAAACGGACGTGAAGCGCAGGTGATGATTTCCGCCAATGCGGTAAACATTATGAAAGGCGGATTGGGATCCGGTTACATGAGCGCCATCATTCAGGATTTCGCTGACGATATCAGGAATGAGAATGCCCTTGTCGCAGCATTCGCTTCGCTGCCCGTAATCAAAGTTATCCCGTATGGAAAATTTAATCTTTTCTTTGATTATAAAGTGTTTATGATTCCGGCGCTGATGGTCATCCTGATGACATTGCTTTGTGGATTTTTGCCTGCCCTGAATATTGTCAGCGAAAAAGAAACAGGCACGATAGAACAAATCAACGTGACCCCCGTTAAAAAATTCCAATTTATTCTTGGGAAACTCATTCCTTACTGGATTATCGGGTTGTTTGTGTTTTCACTCATTGTGGGGCTTGCAGTGCTGATTTACGGACTGGTTCCGAAAGGCAGCCTGCTGACGCTCTATTTTTCGGCATTAATCTATATTCCGGCTGTTTCCGGGATGGGACTGTTGGTTTCCAATTATTCTTCCACGTTACAACAGGCCATGTTTGTCATTTTCTTTTTTCTGCTAATCCTGATGTTGATCAGCGGGCTGTTTACTCCCATAGCGAGCATGCCTCGCTGGGCGCAGGCAATCACAATCGTCAATCCGTTGCGTTATTTTATGGAAGTGATGCGGGCTGTGTACCTCAAAGGCAGTTCAATCAGCGACCTGGTTCCGCAGTTTTTCTCGCTTGGCGCATTTGCTTTAGTGTTGAATTGCTGGGCGGTAGTGAGTTACAGGAAAAGCAGTTGACAAGTGAGCGAAAAACGGGACTCGAACCCGCGACCCTAACCTTGGGAAGGTTATGCTCTACCAACTGAGCTACTTTCGCATGTACAGGCAAAACAGTCGATCTTGCCGCTTTGCGGGTTCAAAATTAGTGATTATATTTTAAATGACCATATTTTTGCTGATATTTTTTGTCCGTCGGACTGATGTTGGAGGCATGACAGTTTTGCCATGGTTGCGATTCATCCCACCGGTATTGCCATTAAAAGATTCATGACTTCTTTTCAGGTTCATCCTGCTTTGGCGTTTCCTCAGGGATGGCTTCATAACATCCGATTTCGCGGATGATGTCATAAACACCGTCCGGCATAAAAAAGCGAACGTCTTTGTTGTTGCGGATACTTTTACGGATAAAAGAAGAGGAAATCTCTACCTGTGGTGCAGTCCTGCAAAAGCGGACATTGGGGTGACGCGGTTGCGTCGTTTTGGTGATCCCTTTCCGCGGATAGACGAGGATTTTGAAGTTGTTCAGAATGCGCTGATAATCTTTCCACCGATGGAAGATTTCCCAGTTGTCGGTACCGATAATCAGGTCAAATGTGTTTTCGGGATAACGGATTTTCAATCGTTGCAATGTATTAATAGTATAAACCGGCATAGTAAATTCCCATTCGATTGTGCAGGTTTTGAATTTTTCATAGCCTTTGATTGATTTCTCGATTAATAAAAGCCGGTCTTCCTTACATAACGAACTCACCTTTTTTTTGCAAGGGTTTTGAGGTGTGATCAAGAACCAGATTTCATCATAATTCTCAAATTCACAAATGTAGTTGGCGATTGCCAGATGCCCGTTGTGGATGGGATCGAACGATCCCGGATAAAGTCCAATCTTCATATAAATTATTTTGTTATTGTTATTTAATTAATTGAATGAAACACGCTTTTCTTTTCTTGAAAAAGGTCTCAACATAAAAAAACACGATCCATTCCATCTTTTATATCGAATCTAAAAAGTTTTTTACTGTAGTTAATGTTAATTTTTTTGCCACTGACAGATCATCATTTACGATGATTTTGTCAAATTGGGCGGCAAACTCCAATTCTTCTTTTGCTCTAATCAAACGTTTTTCAATCATAGCCGGGTCTTCTGTCCCACGATTTTCCAATCTTCTTTTCAATTCTACAATCGAGGGTGGTTGGATAAAGATGGATAGCGCCTGGTCTTTGTAATGATTTTTGATACTACAACCGCCGGCAACATCCACGTCGAAGATCACGTTTCCGTTCAGGCTAAATATGCGATTGATTTCACTTTTCAAAGTTCCATAAAACAATCCTGGATAGACTTCTTCGTACTCCAGAAATTCACCTCGGGCAATTTTATCGATAAATTCCTGCTGTGAAATGAAATAATATTCTACGCCGTGTTGTTCCCGGCCGCGCGGTTTCCTGCTGGTAGCGGAAACAGCGAATTGCAGATTCAACCCTTGTTTCAGTATATAACTGATAATAGTTGTTTTACCTGAACCTGACGGCGCCGAAATAATCACCAATTTACCATTCATATTTCACAGTATTGATAACGGATTGCGCAAGCAATCGGCCTCAGTTATTATTATAAAACATTCGACAATTGTTCTTTGATTTGTTCTAATTCATCCTTCATGCGAACGACAATTTTTTGTATCTCCACATGGTTGGATTTAGAACCCATAGTATTGATCTCCCTGCCGATTTCCTGAGCGATGAATCCCAATTTGCGTCCTTGGGCTTTGTCTTCGCTCATGGTTTCAATGAAGTAGCTCAAGTGATTACTGAGACGATTTTTTTCTTCATTGATATCAAACCGTTCGATGTAATAGATCAACTCTTGCTCAAAGCGGTTTTGATCATAGGTCGCGACATCTATTTTTTCCAACGATTCTACCAATTTGGTTTTAATACGTTCTGTCCGTTCCGGTTCAAAACATTCAACCTCTTTTAGTAAAGCGGCAATTGACTGAATTTTCTGTTCGAATAAATTTTGCAACATCTGGCCTTCCTGAATCCTGAAAGCCGTAAACTGTTGCAGGGCTTTATCAATCACTTCAAAGAGGAGTTGCCACTCCGCTTCGTCGATTTTCGATGATTCCGTTTTGATGGTTTCCGGCAAGCGAAGAATCACCGAAATGATATTTTCAGGGATTTGCAGGCCGATTGTTTTTGCCAGGTCTCTGATTTGATCATAATAATTCTCAACTGCACCTTGATTAATCTGAGAGGATATATTGTTGTTTATATCTTCCACATAGATTGAAAAATCAACTTTTCCGCGCTCAACAGTTTGAAGCAACACGTTTCGAATCTCCATCTCTTTATCGCGATAAATGCTGGGGACCTTCGAATTGAGATCAAATTGCTTACTGTTAAGAGATTTAATCTCAACACTCACTTTTTTATTGGGCAATTCGGCTGTTGATCTTCCGAATCCGGTCATCGATCGAACCATAGATTTTGTAATTATTTTGACAAAAATAGTTTTATACTCGAAATTAGCTGCCAAATTTCGGGATAATTTTCTATATTTGCAAATATTTCATGAAAAATCTAATAAATATTGATTCTTCGACTGCCAATTGTTCGGTTGCATTGGCAGTAAATGGGGCACTTATTTTTGAGAAAGAAGAGCGTAACAGTGCTCGCCATGCCGCTTTATTAGGGCAGTTTGTTGCAGAGGCGATTGCATTCGCAAAAAGCAATGCGATCAAAATCGAAGCAGTTGCTGTTTGTGGCGGTCCCGGTTCTTACACGGGATTACGTATCGGGGTATCCGAAGCGAAAGGTTTATGTTTTGGGTTGGATGTTCCACTGATCGCTGTTTCGTCACTCGCGGTCATGACCAATCAGGTGATCGATGCCGGATATGAAGCCGATTTTTTCGTTCCGATGCTCGATGCCCGCAGGATGGAAGTATACACTGCGGTCTACGACAGGCAACTGCGTCCGCTGCAAGAAGCGTCTGCGATGATTCTTTCGGAAGATTCTTTTTCCGACTATCTTTCCAAAGGAAAAGTATTGTTTTTTGGTGACGGCTCTGCGAAGTGTCAGTCGATTATTCACGCTTCGAATGCTGCATTTATTGCCGACATCTACCCCCATGCCGCCGCCATGATTCCTTTATCTACGGAGGCTTTCGATGCAGGTCGTTTTGAGGATACGGCCTATTTTGTGCCATTCTATTTGAAAGAATTTGTGGCCACTATTCCAAAAAACAAGGTTTTTCAAAGCGGTTTTTGAATATTCCAAATATTTGATGTAACTTTGTTTCCTGATATAGAAAATTAATACAAATCAATTACTGCTTACGAAGTATGAATCCTGAGTTAATGAAATCAGTTAAAAGTATGAGATATAACACGCAAGAAAAGCGTTTAATCCTGCCTGAATACGGCAGAAACATTCAAAATATGGTAGATTATTGTATCACGATTCCGGATAAAGAAGAGCGGAAATGCTGTGCGCAAACTATCATCAACATCATGGGGAACATGTTTCCGCATTTAAGGGACGTCAATGATTTCAAGCATATTCTCTGGGATCATCTTGCAATCATGTCCGATTTTTGTCTTGATATTGATTATCCTTACGAAGTCATCAAGCGTGAGGATTTGTATATCCATCCACAGAAATTGCCGTATAATACCGGACGGATTACCTATAAGCATTATGGTAAGAATCTGGAGAATATGATCAAAAAAGCGACTGAATATAAAGACGGGAAAGAGCGTGAACAATTGATTCGCTTATTGGCCAACCACATGAAAAAGTCCTTTCTTACCTGGAATAAGGAAATTGTAGACGACAGTAAAATCTTCAAAGACCTGGAATATCTCTCCAAAGGTAATATTGTGCTGGACGAAGAGCTTCATAAATTGACGGAATCGAAAGACATCCTGATGAAGAAAAATAAGAATCTGACGCGAAGACAAAATAAATAATTTCCACGATGGCATCGTTTATCATTGAAGGTGGACATCGCTTATCGGGTGACATCATACCGCAAGGAGCGAAGAACGAAGCTTTGGAGGTAATATGCGCCACATTGTTAACTTCGGAACCGGTAACGATACACAATATTCCTGAAATCCTGGATGTCAAGAATCTGATTGGCCTGCTCAAAGAGATGGGGGTGAAAATAACACAACTGGCTCCCGGATCCTACACGTTTCAATCGGATGACATCAATCTTGAATACCTCGAATCGGACGAATTTTTGAAAAAGAGCGCCGCATTGCGGGGGTCGATCATGATTGTCGGGCCGTTGATCGCCCGATTCGGCAGTGTGTTGATTCCCAAACCCGGAGGTGATAAGATCGGTCGTCGCCGTTTGGACACCCACTTCATCGGCATCCGTAAATTGGGGGCGGAATTTGTGTATGACTCCGGCAGGCAAGTCTATCGTGTCCTGTCCAAAGGTTTGGTCGGCTCTTATATCCTGCTCGACGAGGCTTCCGTCACCGGCACGGCCAATGTACTGATGGCAGCCGTATTTGCCCGGGGCGAGACGACGATTTACAATGCCGCCTGTGAACCTTATCTGCAACAGTTAACTCGGATGTTGCTGTCGATGGGCGCCCGGATTGAAGGACTTGGATCCAATTTGTTGCATATCCATGGGACACAATCGTTGGGCGGATGTGTGCATACGGTATTGCCGGATATGATCGAAATCGGCAGTTTTATCGGCATGGCAGCCATGACGGCCTCACAAATACGCATCAAAAATGTTTCTTTTGACAATCTGGGGATTATTCCCGATTCCTTTCGCCGATTCGGGATTATCGTGACGCAAGAAGGGGATGATATCGTGGTGCCTGCACAAGAGCTTTATTCCATCGAAACATTCATCGACGGATCCATCATGACCATTGCCGACGCACCCTGGCCGGGGCTGACGCCCGATTTGCTCAGTGTCATGCTGGTTGTTGCTACGCAAGCCAACGGCAGTGTGCTGATTCATCAGAAAATGTTTGAAAGTCGGCTGTTTTTTGTAGACAAACTGATCGACATGGGTGCGCAGATCATCCTGTGCGATCCGCATCGTGCGACGGTCATTGGTTCAGCTCGACGCTATCGTTTACGCGCCGCCAACATGACTTCGCCCGACATCCGTGCGGGAATCGCGCTGCTGATTGCCGCCATGAGTGCCGAAGGAACGAGCCAAATCCATAACATTGATCAAATTGACAGGGGATATCAGGCGATCGACAAGCGTCTGAATGCCTTGGGAGCCCGGATAACCAGGATTTAACCCATGATTAAACGAGAAGAACTGATCAAGATAGGGCGTTTTAATAAATCACACGGCATCAAAGGTCTACTGCTGTTTACTTTTACGGATGATTCTTTTGATGAATCGCAATGTCCGTTTTTGATCTGCGAATTAGATCGTATCTTTGTCCCGTTTATGCTGGAACAATACCGATTCCTGTCCGACACAACCGCATTGGTTGGGTTGAAAGGCCTCAATTCTGAAAAACAAATCGCTTCCCTACTCAATAAAGATGTGTATTTTCCTAAAAAGTACGTCCGTAAATCCCGCACGCGCAACGACATGATGTTGTGGGAATACTATATCGGCTATGAGTTGCAAGATGAGCGGGGGATCGTCGTCGGAACGATTATCGGTGTCGATCAGTCTACCATCAACATCCTGTTCATAGTTGAAAACAACGAAAACGAATTGTTAATCCCTGCCGTAGAATCATTTATTCTCACAAAAGATGAAGATAACCTGAGGCTGCAAATGGCTATCCCTGAAGGAATACTAAATTTGAATAAAACATAATAAGATGATTTCCGATTTGAAACAACTCCGTTATTCTAAAAAACGAATACGCTTGGCCGTATTCTTCATTTTTCTCGCTCAAGGAATCTGCTTTGCCAGTTGGGCAAGCAGGTTGCCGGATATCAAAGCGATTTTTGGCATCAACAATTGGCTGCATTTTGGGTTCCTGATGTTTATGATTCCCATCGGGAAATTTCTGGCCATTCCTGCGGTAGGATTCTTATTTCCGCGTGTCGGCAGTAAGAAAACCGTACTGATCAGTATTCTGGGGTATACACTGGCTTTGTTTGGCGTTGGCTTTGTGCCCGGAATTACGCTGTTGTCACTGATGTTGTTGTTATTCGGATTATTTTGGAACATGACGGACATTTCACTCAATACCCAGGCCATCGAAGTGGAACGGATCTACAATAAGCCGATCATAGCTACTTTCCATGCTACCTGGAGTCTTGCGGCATGCCTTGGCGCCCTCATCGGGTTCGTTATGATTAATCTTTCGGTTGTTCCTTTTCACCATTTTTCCATCATTACGGCGATTGCTTTGTTGCTGATATTGTTTAACTACAAATACTTGCTTGATCCTGAAGTGCTTCCGGAAAAATCGCGAGCCGTGGAATCGACCCCCGTTGTCGATCAGGTAACCGCCAAAAAATGGAAATTGCGATTGCCGGAAATCCTTTTGATACAGTTGGGGATTGTATGGCTTTTGGCGCTTGTGGTGGAAAACACGATGTTTGAATGGAGCGATGTTTATTTCCAGTCGGTAATCAAAGCGCCCAAATCGCTGCAAGTGGGATTCTTGGTTTTTATGGTTATGATGTTCACCGGCAGGATTCTCACCAATGTTGCTTACCGCAAGTGGTCGAAGAAAACAGTCTTACAAGTAGCCGGAATCTTGATATTTGTCGGGTTTATCATTTCTTCGCTATTTATCGGATTTTCAAACGAAGTGTTGTCGAAAGTGATAATCAATTCTATTGGGTTTATGTTCATCGGATTGGGGATCTCGTGTGTGGTTCCTACGATTTACAGCATCGTTGGTGACAAAGCCACAACGCCCGTAGGCACCGCGCTGACCATCATGTCAGGAATTAGTTTTGTCGGGCCGTTGATTGCGCCTTTGCTTGTTGGCGCCATCTCGCAGCAATTCGGGATGCACTACGCGTATTTTATTATCGGATTGTTCGGAATATGTATTGTAGCCATCACTGCTTTCAGTAAGACCTTGCGGAAATAATTTGTCCTGAGTGGATTAGATTGTAGGAATCGTTTGTTCGGAATGATGAATCCGGTAGAGGACGTCTTCTTTTGAGCCGTAGAATGGTCCCGATACTTCGATCTTGATGGTAGCCATCGCCGCCGCAAATCGGCCGGCGGATGCGATGTCGATGCCTTTCGCTCGTTGGTATAAATAACCGGTGAGGTAAGTATCGCCGCAACCGGTTGAGTCGACGACTTCAGCAGGCAAATAAGCAGGTATAACGAAAAAGGTGTTCCCATCATAGATCACCGAACCGAAACTTCCCAATGTGATGAGGACCTCTTTCACGCCCCAATCGAATAATTGTTGCGCTCCTTTTCTCACATCATCGTGTCCGGTCAACACCTTCATCTCATGTTCATTGGCTTTGAGAAAATGGACATGCTGCAACACTTCCAGTTTATCAATCCAGTCAATAGCAAACACATCGTTGTTGCGAACTTCCCTCAAATATCCCTGCGAATCGATTGCCACCAGTCCTTTCGTTGCCAGATATTTCACCATTTCTTTCGGAAAATCGTCTGCCAGCAAAGCCCCCAATAGATAGATCTTTGCATCAATTTTTTCCAAATGTTCGATTCGGAATGGATCCGCTTTGGCCAGGACACGTTGCGTCCGGCTATTCGGATCCGTTTCATCGTAAATATTTTCGAAAAATACGGAGTTGTCGCTTCGTATAACCTTGACATTGATTCCTTTGCGCTGCAAATCGTCGGTAACCTGGAGTTCGGAATCGGCGACTGCAGTAACGAGTTTGAAATCGACATCTTTGAAATGACGGATTGCATGGGAACAATAAAAAGAGGTGCCCCCCGGCATAAAAACCGTATTTTTAGCGGTCACAACCTTGTCAAGTGTGATGTGCCCAACACAGCAAAAGTCATGTTTCTGCATGAAATCCTTAAAATTCCGTATTGTTGGGAGTTCTTGGGAAAGGAATCACATCGCGGATATTGGTCATGCCGGTCACAAACAGCACCAGACGTTCAAAACCAAGTCCGAATCCTGCGTGCGGTGCGGTTCCGAATTTGCGTGTTTCCAGATACCACCACAAATTGTCGATCGACATATTCAATTCATTCACACGATTCAACAACTTATCATAATCCGCCTCGCGTTCCGATCCGCCGATAATTTCCCCGATTTTCGGGAACAGTACATCCATGCCACGAACCGTCTTTCCGTCATCATTCTGTTTCATATAGAACGACTTGATCTCTTTTGGGTAGTCGGTCATAATTATCGGGCAATTAAAATGTTTCTCTACCAGATAACGTTCGTGTTCCGATTGGAGATCGGCTCCCCAATATACCGGAAATTCAAATTTTTCGCCTGAATTTTCAAGGATCTGTATTCCTTCGGTATAGGTTAAGCGGACAAATTTATTATTGAGAATAGAATGAAGTCGGTCAATCAGTTCGTTGTCATACATTTTGCAGAGGAACTCGATGTCGTCTTTACAATATTCCATTGCGTAAGAAATCACAAATTTGAGAAATTCTTCCGCCATGTCCATGTTGTCATGAATATCAAAGAAAGCGACTTCGGGTTCGATCATCCAAAATTCCGCCAAGTGGCGCGGGGTATTGGAATTTTCAGCGCGGAAAGTCGGGCCGAAAGTATAGATTCCGCCCAGCGCCATTGCGCCCAATTCTCCTTCCAATTGTCCGGAAACCGTCAGGTTCGTCTTTTTTCCGAAGAAATCGTTGGAATAATCGATTTCTTTCACTCCTTTCGACAGCAGGTCTTTGAAATCCAAAGTAGAAACCTGAAACATGGCGCCGGCTCCTTCTGCATCCGAAGCGGTAATTACAGGCGTATGAAAATAATACAATCCTTTGTTGTTGAAATAGCTATGTATCGCAAAAGACAAATGGTGGCGAATTCGGAAAACCGCTCCGAAAGTGTTGGTTCGGGGGCGCAAATGGGCGATCTCCCTCAAGAACTCCAACGAATGACCTTTCTTTTGTAAGGGATAGGTATTGGGATCGGCTGTCCCGGCAATTTCTATTTCCGAAGCCTGAATTTCCACTGATTGGCCATAACCCTTTGATTCGACCAGCAATCCGTTCACGAAAATGCACGAACCGGTTGTGATCGTTTTCAGGGATTCTTCGCCAAATACTTCTATATCAACTACAATCTGGATATTTTTGATTGTGGATCCGTCATTTAGCGCAATAAAAACGACTTGTTTATTGTTTCGGCGGGTACGCACCCATCCTTTGACACAAACTTCCTTATTATATACGCCGTCATTGAACAAATCGGCAATCCTGGTTCTATTAATCAATTTCATACGCCTGTAAAAAATTTATACACTTATTCAAACGAACTTGTGCGAAGCATGTTCACTTCCCGTTCATTGAGGTAACGCCATTGACCTCTTTTCAAATTTTTCTTTGTTAATCCGGCAAAATAAACACGGTCGAGTTTGACCACATGATAGCCGATGCTTTCAAACATTCTGCGAACGATGCGGTTGCGTCCCGAATGGATTTCGATGCCCACCTGGGTTTTGTCCGTTTCCATCACGTAACTGATGGCGTCGGCGTGTATTTCGCCGTCTTCCAATTCGATGCCTTCGGCAATTTTTTGCATGTCCTCGATCAGCACCTCTTTGTCTAACCACACGTGGTAGATTTTCTTTTTCAAAAATTTGGGATGCGTCAATTTCGAGGCCAGGTCGCCGTCGTTCGTCAGCAACAGCACGCCTGTCGTATTCCTGTCCAGACGTCCAACCGGGAAAATCCGTTCGCGGCACGCATTTTTCACCAGATCCATCACGGTTAAACGCTCATACATATCGTCGACCGTGGTGACACAATTCTTCGGTTTGTTTAACAATACGTAAATCTTCGGCTCCAATTGGATCGGTTGATCGTGAAACATCACTTTGTCCATACGTTTGATTTTCGTGCCCAATTCGGTTACGATAACATCGTTCACTTTCACCAGGCCAGCCTGAATAAATTCGTCCGCTTCTCTGCGGGAACAAACTCCGGCGTTGGCGAGATATTTGTTCAAACGGAGCAATTCATTCGGGTCAAAATGTTCTTCACGGTATTTCAACTGTTTCTGAAGGCCGAATTTCGCATTCGGATTGTAGGGTGTTTGCTGTTTTCGAACTTGCGGTCTGCCTCCCTGTTGGTTGTTTTGTTGCGGGCGGTTGTTGCGTACATAACCTCCGCCCTGCGGTTTTCTGCCACCGGAATTGTAGTTATAATTTTGGCCTTGACCTTGCCGGTTGTATGAGCCATAATTATTTCCACCTCTTTGAGGTTGCATGTTACTTTCTCCCACACGAGGTCTACGTTTTTTCACCGCAGAGGCATCTCCCGAAGGTGAATTGTAGGTGTTGTTATCATAGCGGGGGTTGTTGTACTGTTTCGGGCGATTCTGATTATAGCCGTTATCCCTCCGTTCGTAATGATTTCCACCGCCACCCTGTCGGGGATAATATCCTCCCTGACGTTGTTGGTAGTTGCCGCTGTTTTGGCGGCGTTCATAGTTCCCACCTTGATTATAATTCGGATAATTATAAGGCTTATCCTCATTATTTCCGTAGCTATCCTCATTAGAATGAGAATACCTTCTTTCATGACTTACTCTGTCATCTCTTCTTTCGCTAAAATTTCGCGTTTTCCATTCTTCTTTATCTGCGATCATTGTTTTATAAATTGATTTGTTAAAAAATTTGCGACCTCACGGTCACGGTTGTTATTCTCTCTTGTGATTTTTAGATTCATTTATATTCCAACATAATTTTGAGGCGTAATGGATCGCAATTCCATTTTAACCGTCTCTTCAACATTTAAATTATCGATAAGTTCCCGGATCGATGCTTCCGAAATCCTGTGATTTGTACGAGTTAATGATTTCAGCGTTTCATACGGATTCGGATAACCCTCTCTGCGGAGGATGGTTTGAATCCCTTCCGCGACGACCGGCCAGGCTTTGTCCAGGTCGTGATCGATCGCCTCCCGGTTTAAAACAAGTTTCGACAGTCCTTTCAACAGACTCTGCAACGCAATGACGATATGGGCAATCGGCACACCGATATTCCGCAATACGGTGGAATCGGTCAAATCGCGCTGCAACCGCGAAACCGGCAGTTTCGAGGCCAAGTGTTCGAGCAAGGCATTGGCCACGCCCAGATTGCCTTCGGCATTTTCGAAATCGATCGGATTCACTTTATGGGGCATCGCCGAGGAGCCGATTTCATTTGCTTTGATTTGTTGCTTGAAATATTCCATGGAGATGTATTGCCAAAAATCCCTGGACATATCTATCAAGATGATATTGATTCGTTTCAATGCATCCAACTGGGATGCCAAATTGTCATAATTGGAGATTTGAGTTGTCCATTCTTCCCTGACCAGCCCTAATTTTTCCCGAACAAATTGTGTGCCGAAAGCATTCCAGTCGTACTGCGGATATGCCCAGTGATGGGCGTTGTAATTGCCGGTGGCGCCTCCGAATTTTGCAGAAATGGGAAGGGTTTTCAACATCTTCAGTTGTTGTTCCAAACGACTGATAAATACCATGATTTCTTTGCCCAAGCGGGTAGGGGAAGCCGGCTGTCCATGCGTCCTGGCCAACATGGGGATGTCATTCCATTCGGAAGCTTGTTTTTTCAAGGTATTTATCAACTCGGAAAACAAGGGATAAAGCTCATCGTTCAGTACATCTTTGATAGACAAAGGCACGGAGGTATTGTTGATGTCCTGCGAGGTCAGACCGAAATGGATAAATTCTTTGTACGGAGTAAGGTTCAATCCGTCAAATTTGTCTTTCAGAAAATATTCGACGGCTTTCACATCGTGATTTGTTGTTTTTTCGATCTCTTTTATTTGCTGGGCATCTTCCAAAGTAAAGAAATAATAAATATCACGCAAAGACGCATACGACTGAGGAGCTACACCGCTCAATTGCGGCAAGGGGAGCTCACATAATGAAATAAAATATTCTATTTCAACGAGTACTCTATAACGTATCAACGCATATTCGGAGAAATACGTTGAGAGGGTAAAGGTTTTATCACGATACCGACCATCCACGGGAGATATCGCAGTAAGCATACTCAACTTCATATCAATGTCTAAAGACTGGACGATTACAAACTCTTTGCAAAGGTAATAATTTTTTTATAAAAAAACCTATAAAAAAGATAAATTATTTCTCAACAAATCGGCAACGACGGGTATATTCATTGACATTCGGACGTCTGTTTCGGCATAACGGGAGTTGAATTAGCTTTGAAACTTACCTGTTTTTGTTGATAATCTCCACGATGCGTTCGTTGTTGATAATGATCATTCCATGGCGGTCGTCGGTAATGCCCTGTTTGAGTCGGTAGGGGTAGGTAGGAACGCCTTCCTGCATGATCGTTGGGACATAGACAAACTGCAAGTTTCCCTTTTGCTCGCGCAAGGTATGGCCTGCCTCGATGATGTGGGTGGAGATGATGTAACAGCAATTGCGGTGGTCAGAATAGGCGTCCGTCACGGCAACGGTTGCGTCGAAAGCGTCTTTCACATTCGTCCCTTTGAAGAGTTCGTCGAAGACCACCAGCAAATTTTTGCCGCTGGCAACTTCCTCAGCGACCTGTTTGACCCGCAATACTTCTGCGTAGAAATGGCTGTAGCCGAGATTCAGATTGTCGGCCACATTGATGGAGGTAAACATGCCGTCCTGTACGGAAAATTCCATTTCTTCGGCTGCTATCGGAAAACCGATATGTGCCAGATATACCGATATGCTGATGGATTTCATCAGGGTGGATTTACCGGCCATGTTGGCGCCAGTCAGGAAAATCACGTTTTTCTCGCGAGTCAGTTCAATGCTGTTTGCCACGGCGTTTTTGATACAGGGATGATAGACATTGCTGATGCGGATGTAATTTTTCCGTTCTTCGAAGGGGAAGGCTTTCGCATAGACGAATCCGCGTTTGCGAGCGACATCCGTCACGGCGATAAACAAATCAAATTCATAAAACAACTGCATCAGTCGCTGCATTTCGTCCTGAAGAACGGAGCGCAGGATGAAGTCGTAGCGGGCGATGGTAAACCACGGCAAGCGCGATTTCATTTCTCCTTCAAACACCCACGAGAGCCGTTTGTTGTCAAACAGTTGTTTTGCCCATTCCAATTTCTGGCGATAGCTGTCGGGCACTGCGCCCGCAGTCAGTTTGCCGATAAAAAGTTTTAACGCCCGCAGAAATTCGATGGCGGCAAAGACGCCCTGGTGCAGGATTTCATAGTCTTTGTTCGCTCCGATGTAGTGCATCAGTTTGCGGTGTCCCGTGTGAAAGAGGGATTTCAGCAGGTTGCTTTCTCCGGAACTGCTGAAATAGTGGTCTACGCGATTGAACAGGTCGTCCGTTACCGGGTAATCCAAGGCTTTTTCCTGGAAATATTTCAGTACGCCGACGCGGTTGTTGATTGCCTGTGCATCGTTGAGCGGTTGGCGGAACAGGTCTTCCAGCAGTTGTTTAGCTCCACGAGTATGGGAGTGGTTGAAAACATTGAAAATTGAGTTGGGGCGGTATTCGCCCAGCATGTTCAGGTCTTCGAGTGTCTGTTTGTCCACCAGGAATGGCGCTTTGGAGTCGCCGGAAATTTCCGTATCCCGATTCCGGATAATATCCAACACATTTTCGTTGTTGATGATCATCATTCCGTGGCGGTCGCTGGTGATGCCTTCCGTCAGCGTGTAGGTGTAGCGGGGGATATTGCCTTCCATGAATGTCGGCAGGTAGAGAAAACGGATATTGGCGCACAGTTTGCCCAGCGCGTCGCCCGCTTCGATGATGTGCGTGGAGATGACGAACAGGCAGTCGCGTTTGCCGGCGAAGGCTTCGGTGATTGCTACCGTTGCGTCGTAGGCATCTTTCACATTGGTGCCTCGGAACAGTTCGTCGAAGATTACCAACAGGTTTTTGGAATTACCCAATTGTTCTGCGACTTTTTTTACCCGGAGCACTTCGGCGTAGAAGTGGCTGTAACCCATATTCAGGTTGTCCGGCAGGTTGATGGTGGTGTACATGCCTTCCAGCACCGCAAATTCCATGCTTTTTGCAGGGACGGGAAATCCCATGTGCGCCAGGAATACGGCGATGCCCAATGTTTTCATGAAAGTGGATTTTCCGCCCATGTTTGCCCCGGTGAGGAAAATCACATTGTTGGATCGGTCGACCACCAGGTTGTTGGCCACCGCATTTTTCACCTGCGGGTGGTAGACTCCGGTGATTTTCATTGCATTTTCTCCTCCCGAAAGTGCTTTGGCGAAAGCGAATCCCCGATGTTTTGCCACGGCTGCTACCGAGATATAGACGTCCATGTTGTAAACCCAGTACAACAGGCGTTGTAATTTTTCGCGAACTTTGAAGCGGAGTAGGTTATCCAGCTCTGCTGTCTTGTCGAAAGTCAGTCGTTTGGCATTTTTCTCTTTGAACAAAGGCTCGTAATCTTTGTCATGCACCAGCCGACCGAGTTCTTCCAATTCTTCGCGATACGGGCCGGAGTTGCCCTCTTGTTGCATGCGGCTGACGAAATCGTTGAGGGTGGTTACAATCCTGATTCCGGCCAAAACTCCTTTGTGGAGTTGTTCGAAATCGGTATCGGCGCCCATTGCGCCTTTCAGTTTTCGTTGCAGGGTATTGTCTTCCGCCTGTAGCCGAGTGCGCGAATCTTTGTTGCTCAGGTAAAATTCGATTGTATCAAACAATTCTCCTTGGAAAGGGAAATCGATGCCCTTTTCCATAAAATAGCGGATGATGCTGCTTCGTTTGTTGATTTTGTCTTCTTCGGACAATGGATAAAGAAACATCTCTTCCATGACCTGTCCACCGCCTCGCGTCCGGGTGGTGTTAAACATACTGTAGATCGAATCTCTGCCGCGGCGTCCGAAGATATTCAGATCGTCGAGAGTTTGTTTGTCAATTATAAAAGCCATTGTAAATACATTTTATCTCGCTTGCTTGTTTTATTTACCCCTTCTTCGGATCCAGATAAACAGGGAGAAGAAGAGCATGACGGCCGGAACGAAGCCGATCCAGAAAATCTTCCACCAATACATGGCGTCCATGCTGACGAATACTTTGCGGTCGGTGGTTTTCGGTCGGGTGACGTTGATGGGCACTTCTTCGTCGGACAGCCAGTAGAAAGAGGACTGTATCAACGAATAATTCGATGCTCTGACGTTTTTTCGGCTGATGCTGATCTCGCCGTTGCTGAGACAATCGGCGTCGCCCAGGATGATGATTTTCTGCTCTTTGCCGTTGATTGGGCGCGACATGGCCAGCATGGTGACGTAAGGTTGTTCCACCTCGCCCGCCGCAGGATTATAGCGTACCGTGTCGTCCACGAAATCCGTAGTTTCCATCTCGTTCCAGGTGCCGGTGGAATCGCATGTAAAGAGCGGCGTCACCGTGAATCCCCGTTCGGCGGCGTTCGTATAGGACAAGCCGGTGGCGGAAGGCATTGTGGCCACTTGTTCGTAGTCGATCATTTGTTTCAGGATATAAGAAAAATCTCCGGCCTGGTTTGTCGGGCGGTTGATGATGAAATCCGGTTGGAAGTTTTCGCTGAGTTTCACCAGTCGTCCCGGCAGGAATTGCACGCCGAACTGTTCGACGAGCGGATTCATCACTTCCTGTCGGCGTGGTTCGCCGGCGATCAGCAGGTTGCCGCCGCGTTCGATGTAGCGGTTGAGTCGTTCGTTTTCTTCCGGTGTCAGCGGATTGCGCATGTCGGCAATTACCATGATTTTTATTTTTTCCGGAATATCCTGATCCAGGGAGACTTCTTCAAAATCGAATCCGTTGTTTATCAATGAGTAACGGAAAGGTTTATCTTGTGCGAAGCGGTTGTAATCGCGGTCGCCTTCGCGGATGCAATCGCGTTCGCCGTGACCTTTTAAGAATCCCACTTTCGGCAATTCCATCACCAGTCGTTTGAAAGCTGCTGAAATTTCACTTTCGAACGGATGGTGGTAGATATCGTCAAACACCCGGAGGAAGGTCTTCTGTCCGTTTTCGCGTTCCAGCAACCGGACAAAGCGGTAGCCTTCGGGTTCGAGGTCGATGATGGCTTTCAATTCTTCCGGACGATGGAACAAGGTGGAGTCCAGACGGAAGATGGTTGTGGTTTTCACCATCCGTTCTCGATCGGTCATTCCCGGAAATTGTTTCTCCAATGCTTCGGCGTTACCCGGAGCCGGATGGTAGTAGTAATAATATTTCATTTTGATTTCCGGTTTGAAGCGGGTATACTGTTTAAACCGGTCGAGATCCTGATTCACGTTGCGAGGCAAGCCATACCAATAATTATTTTGTTCATCCAGGATGTTGACATAAGTAGTGATGGTCAATCCGCCGTCCATCCGCGCTACAATGTCCTGGCTGTTGGGTGTCAAGGTATTCGCTTTGGTGCGGGTGGCATCGTAGTAGCTCATCAATTGCGGTCGTGAACTCAGGTATCCGAGCAACAATGCACCGGCCACGACGGCGGCATATTTTCCGAAAGTCACGCTGAAACGCGCTTTCTGACGCGCCGCTTTCAGCCGTATGATGCTCAGTGCGAGAAACAATGCCATCACGATGATGAAATAGAGCACATCTTCACTGCAAATCAATCCACGGATAAATTCATCGGCGCGACCGCTGATGGAGAGCCAGTAGGTCAGGTCGCGAACAAATGCGATGTCTTGCCATAAAGTGCTTACCGCGTTTAAGATATACAGCATGGCAAAAGTGCCGATAGCCGCCACCACTTGATAGGAGGTGATGCTCGACATGAAGAGTCCGATGGCAGCATAAGCGCAGATCAACAAGTATAAGCCCAGCAATCCCGACAGGATGGCCGGAATGTCCGCATGTTGGATGGTGCAGATGCTGAAGATGGCAAACAATGCCAGAATGCCGATCATCACCAGTGCATAGATGATCATCGACAGGTATTTTCCCAATACGATCTGCGAATTGGTCAGCGGTGAGGAATAGAGCAGCTTGATGGATCCGCTGTTGTATTCCCGGCTGATCAGTCCCATCGTCAGAAGCGGGATATATAGATAAAGGTAGTTTTGTACTTGTAAAAACAGTCCCTTCCAACCGGCATAAACATTCAGGGTGACATTCGACAGTCCGTAGCCCAGCGATTGGGTGCGAACACGTTCGCCAAAGACATCGGTGAAAGCAACGGCCACCTGAATGGTGAAAACAATCAGGATCAACCACGCAATTGGAGAGAAAAACAGTGTCTGCAACTCGGTGCAGGCAAGTTTGTAAATCGGTCTTAATTTCTTCATTTATCGTTTTTTTGATCTTCCGGTCGCTGCCGGAAGTTGTCCCGTTCATCGGGAGCGTTTTTATTGAACTCTAGGGGTTATTTTTTGCGGTACAAAAGTAGTAATTTAATTTCAAAATGAAAGGGGTTGTCCGGAGTAAACAGGTCAGGACAACCCCATCTTATGATAAATAATTAATAATTAACAATTAATAATTATTTTCATTGTTGAAGAGCAGGTTGTAATAGGAGCCGTATTTCCATTCCAGGTATTTGACGGAGCCAAATCCGGATTCGTGGAACAAAATGCCTACCGATCCGGGGTCGGGATCGGCCAAGACAGATACCGTGCTCGCGTCTACGATATAGAAATCGCCGTTATCCAAAGCGACGCCGAAACATTTGGAATCGGGATTTTCCCGGAGGTGCGTAATGCGAGCGCTTCCAAAATCGGTGTAGAGCTTTGTCATTTTGGTATTTATATCGTAGAAATAGAGGCGGCTTCCTTCGGCGAAAAAGAGGTACGAAGACAACTGCGTCCGCCAATAGATTGTGTTGTCGGAGATGGGCGCTGTGGTCACAAATTCGTATTGCGTGATGTTGGTGATCTGTCGCGAAAGGAAATTGCCACTCATTGAGAAATCCTGGATATAGTATTTTCCGTCGCGCGTGTCTTTCAAAACCATCAGATAAGACGTGGTATTTGAATGTTGTCCGCAATAGATCAGTTTGTAATCCCCAAACGCCCGGAAGTCTGCCGCAGGAATTGTAGCCGGATCTACCGAAAAGACAAAATCTATTCGCCCACCGATGTAGCTGTTCAACGAATTGAAAGCGCCATAAGCGGCTACCAGCCGATTGTTTAGTTCATCAAACATCAGCGAGGAGGTGGTTACGAAAGTGTTTTGCGGGATGAAATCCTTGATTTTGGCGCCTCCCGGAAAATAAATCGGCGTTGTCAGGAAAGGCGAAGTATGCGCCATGGTGACCCCATCCGTATTGATCCTCAGATACACATTTCCTTCTTCGCTCAAAGCAAAATCGGCGGCGCCGCAACGATCCATCGCTTTGAAGGTGAATCCTTCGGGGAATGTGTTTCCATAGAAGTCTTCGCTAAACAAGAAAGTTTTTTCAAACGTCTGTCCATCCAAGATGGTGCCGCCCTCTTTGTCGGTCAGCAAGACTTCTTCCGCCGTGCCGTAAGCGACCGGATAGGTACGCGCCCTGACGCTGCTGGCGGGGATGTCGGCGATGTCCTTATAAGCGATAAAGTTATTCTGATTGAGCACCGGTCGTCGCACTATCGACATGATGGCTTTTCCGTCCTTCTCGCTCAGGATCAGGAACCCTTTGCTGTAAGGCGACGCCACAGTGACGCTCCCTGTTTGCAATGTTACTACTCCAGTTGCTTTTTCCGTTATGAACAAATATATGGAGAGTGCTCCCAATTTAGTAGGAACCCAAACCAGATTTCGTTCGGATGAGATGACCTCTGAAGTGGTGCTGGTTGCCGCTTCCCACTTATATTCAAAAGCCGCGTCGGTGGTGTCGCGATCCGGATAGCGCCAGGTGATGTTGGGTATCGCTTTCAGCGTATCGCCAAACGCAACGGTAGATGGCATATTCGTCACGACAGTCAGTATTTTGTTATAATCTACCAGATCATAATTTCCTTTGTCTTCGTAGCATGCTGTCAGTAAGGCCAAGCAGCATCCGCAAACCATTATTTTTATTTCTGTTTTCATACATCAATAATTTACTAATTAATAATCCATTAGCCGCCATAGAAAGAGACCGACATTTCCCTGCCGTCTTCTTCATACACCGTACGACCGGCGTCTTTTTCCATTTGCAGCCAATTCTTAAACATCAAGGTATATGCCCGCATTTCCGGCACATTGTTGGTATCGAGATCCACTATGCCGGTGACTTCGATAAACAGTTTGTATTTTTTGTCGGAGTATTCGCCCAGGAAGTTGTTGATGATGTTGGTAGTCCACCAGGCCGGTTGCGAGATCACATTGGAGATGTAAATGATGGCGGCGGATTTGTTGGTCTGCCCCACCTTGAAAGCCGAGGTTTCTTCTACACGCAGGGTCAAGCGCACAGCTTGCTGGGAGATTTGCGGCGTCTTGATCATTGTGATGTAGCAGGTGTCGATCACTTTTCCCGCTTTCATCGTGAAGCGGTCGGGCAGGCGGTAATTGGCTGAAGGCGCGGTTGTATATTCCGGAACGACCCCCAGTTTGTATTCTCTGTCGCTGGAGGAGACGGATCCGATCGCCTCCACCACCAGCGGGTATTCCAATTCATTCGTATTGGGCGAAGCCAGGAACGAACAGGTGGAAGAGTCGGTCACGTAATTGATGAACTGCACGTAGTCGGCGTCGTTATAGATCATGATTTCATCTTTACTGCAAGCGTTCATCGCAGCGATAAACCCGACAAACAGCAGTAAATAGATTATTTTTTTTATTCGTTTCATACATTCAAAAAATTAAAAATTCTACATTTTACTATTAATTAAGCTGATAGGCTGTTTCGCTGTCGGGGATCGGGACGACCCAATCTTCCGGTTGCATAATGATTTCCCAACCGTCGCCGTCGTAGATATTCCGGTTCAGCCGTTTGAACAGGAAGAACGTCTGTCCCTGTGTCAAGGTTTCACGGATGATATCGATAAACAACTTTTCTTTCAGTTCGTCGACACTCAGCGCAGTGATGGCTGCTTTGGCGCCGCGGGCTGTCCGCAATGGGGTGAAATATTTGAGCGCTTCGTCCTTATTGCCTTTGCTAAGCCAGTATTCGATGAGGATGTGATAAATTTCGCTGAGGCGGATCACCGGGAGCAAATGGCCTTGCGATGGGCCGAACGACAGCGGATCGGCTGTCTTCGGTTGCCAAACCACGTAGCGGTTGTCGTTGTCGTAACGATTGAAATATCCCACATAACGGTAATCGTCCATATCGCCTTGGAAAAGATCGGCCATATTGTTCATCCGGAAGTAATAATTGCTGGAGGAAACCAAATTTGTCCAAAAAGTGTAATTCTCTGTGTTGCTGAAAGCCATATAGATCTCTTCAGGCTTTTTCGGAGAAATGTAGTCGACCATGGAGATAGCGCCTTGATAAGAAGTGCTCGTCCAAGCAAACCAGCGGGTTGGCGTTTGGGTAAAGGCGTAAGCCAGACTGGCCATTTCGAATGCATGTTCCATATCGCCTTTGTACAAGTAAATGCGTGCAAGCAAAGCCGTTGCAGCCATGTAATTCATGCGGTGTCCACGGTAAGAGACAAAAGTATTGGGCGGTGTAGTCATCCAAGAGCTGGGGTTGCGGAGACGACCGGTGAGGCTCGTGTTCCAACTTCTGCAAAACACGGTATCCACCTTGCCCAAAATCTGTCGGCAGGTTTCCATGTCTGCAATGATTTTGTCCATCACCTCATTTTGGGAGATGTGTTCCGGCTGATATTCCGGATAGCGCTCCACGTATGGCATTTTGCCTTGTCTTCCGGAGGCCGGAGACGGGCAGAACAAGCGCAGCAGGTCGAAGTGCATCATCGCGCGTATGCCGTACATTTCTCCCCTGATCATCTGTTTTTCCGCGTCGCCCGTTTCAAAGAAGGTGGAATCTTTGCTTTCCACTTCCTGGAGGATGTTGTTGCAATTGGCAATAACATTGAAGCCCTTTGTCCAGATATTGTCTGCAATCTCCATTACCGAAGAGTTCTCATATTCAAAATTGGCCGCCATGTAAAGACCGTAAGGCAGGTAGGTGCTACTGTATGCCAGGTAGTTGTTTGCCATGGCGCTGACGAATCCGTAGGTCAAATTGTATGCGTACAAATCTGTGCTCGACAGGCTTTTGTAAACGCCGTTCACAGCTACTCGGATGCCTTCGCCCGTTTCGAACAATTCTTTTTGTATGATTTCATGATCTGCCGATACGTCCAGAAAATCATTGCAGGCAAAACATCCGGCAATCAGCAGTGTTCCGATACATTTCAATATATTATTCATAATGTCGATAATTTTATGATTATAAACCGATATTCAAACTCAAAGTGTAGGTGTGGGCGTAAGGATAGCTTAATCCCATTTCACGCTCAATCGAAGAGATGGTGAAGATGTCTTTCATGTTGAACGTTACCCTCAGCATGCTGAGATTGAATTTCTTTACTAACGCTTGATTCAAGTCGTAACTCAATGATAGCGAATTGAATTTTGTATAGTTGTTTTTCTGTACAAAACGCGAAGTAGGCCGCGTCACATAATAGCGATCCTGGATGGATTTCAGGGGTGCGTAATCGCCAATATTTTGCCACCGTTGGGTCAGCACACGGCGGTCTGCATTGTAATACTGGAGATTCGCATTTTCCACATTGTTGACCAGGGTGTAATTGTATTGGTCTCCGCCAAACTCGTAGAGGAACGTGGCATAGAGCATGAAATTCTTGTAACGTGCATTCACGCCGAACGACCCTTGCGCCCAAGGCTCGGTGTCGCCGATTTTCTGCTGTTCGGACGATTCCCAGTCGTAGGTGATGGTGCCGTCTCGTTTCACATACACTTCTTTACCGTTGGCAGGGTTGATGCCCAGCGATTTCATTCCGTAGATGGCGGTCAGCGAACTGCCTTCTTCGTATTTCATATAGGGTTTGGAATAGATGGTATTATAGTCGCTCACCTGAAAGATGGCAATCAGCCCCACTGTATTATTCATTCCATAATTTTCATAATAATTGTCGATGCGTTCGTTGTAGCGTTTCAGTGATTCGCTGATCTTCAGGATTTCATTCCTGTTGTGCGCCATATTGCCGAACAAGTTCACCTCCAGGTCGCGAGTTGAATAGGCTTGCGCTTTCAAATCCAGTTCAAACCCTTTGTTGAGGTTTTCGCCCATGTTGTCGGTATATTGCTTAAATCCGGAAGAAGTCGGTAAGTCGACATCCGTCACCAGGTTAGAAGTGACTTTGCGGTAGAGATCCCATTTCAGGTGAAACCGATCTTTCAATACGCCGATTTCGGTTCGGATGTTCCACGAAGTGGTGGTTTCCCAGGTCAATCCTTCGTTTCCCAGGTAGATGAGTTCGCCGCCGATGCCGGTAGGATACCAGGAATCCAACATGATGCTGTAGGTGTTCTGTGCCATGTAGGGCTGGAAATTGGTTTTTCCTGTTTCGCCCACATTGCCGACGATTCGCAGCATATTGAGCCAAGTGACGGGTTTCAACCATTCGTAGTTATGCACATTCAATCCTGTGCCGATCGCCCAGAAAGGCGCCCATTTCCGTTCTACGCCAAATTCGGATGAACCGTCGATACGTGCTGAAGCATCCAGCAGATAAATATTCCGGTATGTATAATTCGCTGTAAAGAATGAACCGAAAAGACGGGTTTTATTGTCCGAAAAGATCGGTTTGGACACAAATTCCGCGGCATACGCAGGTGAATTGAGTTCCGCATTGGCGAAACCACGATATGATTCACTCACAAATTCGTAATTGGTGGAGCTGGCATTCACCCCTGCCGAAAGACTCAGAAAATGGGAATCGAGCGAGAGGTTGTATGCGGAGAACAGGTTGAAGTTCCAACGATTGGTCGTGGTATTCGTCATATAGAGTTCTCCTTTCGTAAATAAATCAGCGTTGGCGGCATAAGTGGCGGATTTTGGGTCAGTAAAATTCTTCGCCCAGGCGTCGGTGCTGCTGATGGCAAATTGACCTTTGATAAACCAATCGTTGGTGAGGTTCAGGTTTATAAAAAAATTGTCGGCCAATTCTTTGTTGCCGTTTCTGCTGAAATTGCCCAGTGTGGCTTCATAAAGCGGATTCACAGGATTGGGCAATCCGTTACCCCATTGTTGGAGGTTCTTGACTAAATTTCCTTCATCGTCCGACCAGCGGTCGTAGGGATGTTTGTTGGTGTAGTCACGAAAAGTGCCGTAGGGCGAATCTTGCGCTTTCATCTCTGCATAAGTAACTTGGTTGCGGATCTGGAGGCCTTTGTAGCGGTAATCCAAGTCCATCCCGACGCCGACACGGTCGCGGTAAGAATCTTTCATGACCCCATTCTGTCCGTTGTAGTTGGCTTCCAGACCGAAACGGATTGTTTGATTTCCGCCGTCGATGCGGGCGCTGTGCTGGTTGTTAAACATCGTGCTCAGGGGTTGCGACAGCCAATAATTGTCCACTCCGATCAGGATGTTATTCTTTTTCATCAAGTAATAGCGGTAGAGATCCCGGCGTTCCTGCTCAGGGGTCTGAGAACCTCCTGACGAGACTCTCCATGGTTCAAACAAATCCGCCGCCACTTCCGCGTCCAATTTTTCCTGCGCGTTCATCAGGTTGTAGCTGGTCAGGTCGGGCAACGTCATGGCATAATTGCCGATGTAACTGACATGCAATTCGCCGGGGCGGGGCGCAACGGTGGTAATCACGATCACCCCGTTGGAAGCGCGTGAACCGTAGATGGCGGTTGCGGCAGCGTCTTTCAGGATGTTGATGTTTTCGATGCGGTTCAAATCGAGGTCGTATATTTTTTGCAAATCCACTTCAAAACCGTCCAGGATAAACACCGGCAGGTTGGGGTTTGTAGCCAGGTTGTATTGCGAAAGCAGGCCGGTCTCCTGCGAGATTTGCGCATCCAGTTCTTTCACGCCGATCCCGGAACGTCCCCGCAGGTAAAATTCGGGCAGCGTGTTGGGGTCGGAACCCATCTCGGTGTTTTGTATCACCCGCAGCGACGGGTCGAAGACCTGCAATGCGTCGATCAGGTTTTGGCTGCTGACTTTCAGCACTTCGTCTTTTGTCACCTGCGTCACAGAGCCGGTAAAACTGGATTTGCGCACATCGGCATATCCGGTGACAACGACATCTTCCAATACTGCCACGTCTTCCTGAAGGGTCACGTTGAGGGTGTTGTTGCCGGTGTATTTCAGCTCTTTCTGCTTCATTCCGATGAAACTGAATACGATGGCCAAGTCTTGCTGTTCGGGCAATTCCAGGCTGTAGTTCCCGTTTTCGTCGGTGACGGTTCCGATGGTCGTTCCTTTCACACGTACAGTTACCCCCGGAAGCGTCTCGCCTTTTCCGTCGCGGACGGTGCCGGAGAGTTTCGTCTTAGTTTGAGTTGTTCCATCTGCAGTGACAGGACGAATAACCACCACCTTCGGTGTGATTTCAAATCTGAACCTGCTTCCGAAAATAGTCCTCAACACCTCTTCGAGAGGGCGGTCGCTCACAACTACCGTCACCAGGCGGTCGGCATCCACTTCCTGATTACTGTACAGATAATCTTTTTGTGTGACTCGATTCAGTTCTTTTATCACTTGACCGAGCGGCTGATTGGTAGCCCTAAGCGTCACAAGATTTGTCTGCGCACGCAAACCGAAAGGGAAAAGCATGAGCAAGCAGAGTAGTAACCAATAAGGTTGTTTGTTCCATTTCATAATTTTGTGTTTAATTAATAACTTATATTACATCTATTTAAGTTCATTTTTCCGTCTCACCGTTACTTTACGGTCTTCTACATCAAATTGGATATTCGTTGTCTCGTCCAACATGGCTAGAATCTCCTGTGCGCTATTGCGTCGAAACATGGCGCCGGTAAAGAGGTATGTCTTCAGGATGTCGTCTTCCCAGATCACCTGCAGATCGTACCACCGCTCCAACTGGAGCATGAGATCCGACAACGGTATTTTTTCAAAATAGAAACGTCCCCTTGTCCAGGAGGCATAATCGTCCGTATTGACTGACCTGACGTCGATATTGTCGGCAGAGCAGAGCGCCTGCTGATTGGGTCGCAACAGACATTCTTTTCCGGGCAAAGAGACGCGCACACTGCCTTTGATCAGGGTAGCGGCAATCGTGTGATTTTCGCGATAGGCATTGATGTTGAAGTCCGTACCCAATACCTCTACAATGACGTGGTCGACAAATACCCGAAAGGGTCGGAGGCTGTCGGGCGCCACCTCGAAATAACCTTCTCCTCGCAAGAAAACATTCCGGCTGTTACCGGAAAAATGCTCAGGAAAGCGCAATTCCGACTCGGAGTTAAGCACAATGCGGGTGCCGTCGTCAAATTCCAGTTTATATTCTCCGCCTCTTGGGACAACAATCGTCTGGTATTCCGGTTCTTTTTCCCGGATGTCTTCTGCGATAACCAGCAATGTACCGGCAGTATCTATTCCAATGGGCGCTCCCCGGTTGTTGCGAATCGTATCCCTGCTGTCGGAGAGTAAAAGGACGGTGTCGCCTTTTGCCGTCTGCAGGAAGGCTTTGTGTTCGATATTGATTGCTTTGGGAATGACTGTTTCCGCCACAGGAGCAGCGGGTTTTTGCCACAGCCACGGGAGCAGCGACAGTAAGACGGAGAGAGGCAACAAGCAAGTAGCGGCGTAACGCAGATAGCGTAACGCACGTTGTTTTCGCTCCCAGCGAGATATCTGTTTTTGCAATCGCTCCCAGAGGCGATTGTTGTCCGCTGAGAGCGTTTGTCCCCGTAACGTCTTCAATGCTCGGCGTACTTCGGCATTTTCTTTCCGCTTCAACTGAAGGATCAATGCTTTCAAGTCTTCCGGGGAATTATCGCGTCGCCCGGAAAGCAGTTGTTTCAGCAATTGATCGGCATCAAGGGGTGTTTTTTCTCCCATATAGTACTGTTTTATATTAATAAAACAAGATAAGTGATAAAATGAGTGAAAAAAGAACAAAAATAAATCGTTTTTCTTCGATTTTTAACTGTTCGTGAGCAGTGTAATGAGGGTGGTGATGAGTGAAGCTAAGCCGTTTGGTATATGCCAAGGTCTTCGCGGATCTTTTTATAGCCGATGCGGACTTGTGTTTTGACGGTATTGATCGAAACATCGAGTTTTTGTGCTACTTCCTGGTATTTCAGGCCTTCGACACAACTCATGATGAATATTTTCCGGCAGTTTTCCGGCAAATGGTCGATGGCTTCCCACAATTGCTCGCACAATTCTTCGACAACGTTGGGCGCATCCCAGTCAATTCCGTTTGCGGTATAGGCAGTTTCGTCGACATATTTTTTCTTGACATCCTCGCGGATGCTGTTGTTGATGAACATGTTCTTCACGGCACGCCGCAAAAACGGATAAACAGAGCCCGTCCAGGCGATTTTCTTTCGCATAGCCCAGAGCGAGAAGAAAGCTTCCTGCACGGCGTCTTCTGCGGCTTCCGAATCGCAATAAAGCCCTACGGCGTATGCAAACAATTTATCGACATACGCTTTGAAGAGGTATTCGTAGGCGGCGCTATCGCCTTGCTGCATCCGCTCGAAGCAAGATTTTTCCCATTCAGTATTATCCATTCGTTCCAAAACGGAGCAAATGTAGTAAAACTTTTTATTATTTTGGAGACAATTAATAAAAAATAAGCGTATCTATTTGCAAATGGAACTCAGATAGCGTTCCACTTCGATTGCCGCCATGCAACCTGTGCCGGCTGCGGTAATCGCTTGTCGATAATTCGGATCGGCTACATCGCCCGCTGCGAATACACCGGGGATATTGGTCTTGGGCGTACCGGGCATTACTTTGATATATCCTTGCGGATCCAGTTCCAGCCATCCTTTGAAGACTCCGGAATTGGGATGATGGCCGATTGCCAAGAAGAATCCGTCGATGGCGATGGTCACTTTTTCTTCGTCGGGCTCGCCTTTTCGTTTTACCAGAAAAGCGCCTTCGACGCCGTTGTCGCCGAACAGCCCCAGCGTATTGTGTTCGAACAGCACTTCGATTTTCGGGTCGTTTAAGACACGATCTTGCATGATTTGAGAGGCCCGCAGGAAGGGTTTTCGTACGATCAGGTAGACTTTGGAGGCCAATCCGGCCAGGTAGACTGCCTCTTCGCAGGCGGTATCGCCGCCTCCGACCACTGCTACCACCTTCTTGCGGTAGAAGAATCCATCGCAGGTAGCGCAGGCCGAAACGCCCATCCCGGCGTATTTCGCTTCATCGGGCAGTCCCAGGTATTTTGCGCTGGCGCCGGTTGCAATAATCAAAGTTTCCGTTTCGATGATGTTTCCGCTGTCAAGCGTAATTTTATAGGGCGCTTTCGACAAATCGACCGCTGTGACGATGCCGTTGCGGATATCGGCTCCGAAGCGAAGCGCCTGTTTTTTCAAGTCTTCCATCATTTCGGTTCCGGAAATTCCTTGCGGATATCCGGGAAAGTTTTCGATCTCAGAAGTGGTTGTCAACTGTCCTCCGGGTTGGATTCCTTCGTATAACACAGGCGACAGGTTTGCCCGTGAGGTATAGATGGCGGCGGTGTAGCCTGCAGGACCGGATCCGATGATCAGGCAACGCGTTTTTTCCGTATTCATAATTGTTTGTGTTTTTGTGATTAATAATGAAGATGTTATCTCAAATCAATGATTTCTGCATCCGGATAGCGCTTTTTGTCAAAGACAAACAGGGAGTCCGGATGATTCTGATTCAATTGGTATTTTGTAACATAAATCCGGTTTTCCGTCTTGTTTTTGTAAAACAGTTGAAAAAAAACAGGAATGTAGTCCGTCCGGTTGATTTGCAACAGGATGCGGGAAAATTCACTCTTTCGCGGCGGAATGAGCTCTATCTCATACACTTTTCTGTTTTTTGTATCTGTCTTTTCGGAAAGGAATTTATAGTTGCAGTCAGTTTTGTAGCTGTTGAGGACGGCGAGGGGATTGATTGCTCGGAGTTCCACTTCGTTCGGTTCACTGACAGTCACTTCTTGAGCGCTTTTCAGGTAAACCCATTGTGTTTTGCCGTCGAACCAGGTAACGGATTCCGGGGTAGAAAGGAAAAAGCGATTTCCCTTCAGCAGTATTTCGCCGTCGAAGCGTTCGTTGACAGCCGTTGCCGGGTCTTTGATTTCGAGAGTGAAGCCGACTGTCAGGTCTTTGGCGCCCGAACAGGCTTCAGACGATTTGTCCAGGATTGTTTTTGCTTTGGCGTCTTTTTGTGCGGAAGCTTTAGGCGACAATCCGAACAGGCCAATAGCGAGCAGGACGTGAACGAAATAGTTCTTGGTGCATAATTTCGAAAAGAATCTCATGGTGTGTTATTTTAGAGTATTCAATAATTGTTCCAGCTGATATTCGTCCGGTATATAAATCTGCCGCGGTTTGCTGCCTTCTACCGGCCCTACGATTCCGGCAAATTCCAATTGGTCCATCAGTCGCCCGGCACGGTTGTATCCGATCGAAAATTTCCGCTGGATCAACGATGTAGATCCTTGTTGGTGGATGACGATCAGTCGAGCAGCCTCTTCAAACAACGGGTCGCGGTCGGACAAATCGACCGATCCGTGGCTTTTCTCTCCGCCCGATTCTTCGCCGCTAAATTCCGGCAGCAGAAAGGCGGTCGGATAGCCTTGTTGTTCGCCGATGAAATTGACGATCCGTTCTACTTCTGGGGTATCGGCAAAAGCGCACTGGACGCGAATCATATCGCTTCCTTGGAAGAACAGCAAGTCGCCGTAGCCGATCAATTGGTTCGCTCCCGGACTGTCCAGGATGGTCCTGGAGTCAATCATCGAAGTCACACGGAAAGCGATCCGCGCAGGAAAGTTGGCCTTGATGGTGCCGGTGATGATGTTGGTGGTGGGGCGCTGCGTGGCGATCACCATGTGGATTCCCACCGCACGGGCTTTCTGGGCGATTCGGGCAATCGGCAATTCTATTTCTTTTCCGGCAGTCATGATCAGGTCGCCGAACTCGTCGATGACGACGACGATATAAGGCAAGAATTGATGACCGTGTTGCGGATTCAGTTCGCGGTTGATGAATTTTTCGTTGTATTCCTTGATGTTGCGTGATTTGGCTTTCTCCAGCAGGCCATAGCGCTGATCCATCTCCTTGGTAAGCGAATTTAAGGTATGGATTACTTTGGTGAAATCGGTGATGATCGGTTTTTCGGCATCCGGCAGTTTGGCCAGGAAATGTTTTTCGATGACCGAATAGATATTAAACTCGACCATTTTCGGATCGATCAATACGAATTTCAGTTCTGCAGGATGTTTTTTGAAGAGCAATGAAGTGATGATGGTATTCAGGCCGACCGATTTCCCCTGTCCGGTGGCGCCGGCGACGAGCAGATGCGGCATCTTGCACAAGTCCACCAGAAACACGTCGTTGGTGATGGTCTTCCCCAATGCGACGGGCAGGTCGAATTTGGATTCCTGGTATGCTTTTGAAGCGATGATGGAATACATCGACACGATTTGTTTGCGCTTGTTCGGCACTTCAATTCCGATGGTGCCTTTCCCCGGCATCGGAGCGATGATTCGGATGCCCAGTGCGGCCATTCCCATGGCGATATCGTCTTCCAGATTGCGGATTTTGGAGATGCGGATCCCGTCTTCCTGAATAATTTCGTATAAAGTGATGGTCGGGCCGACGTTCGCTTTGATTGATTTGATTTTGATCCCCAGCTTGTCAAGTGTTTGGATGATTTTGTTCTTGTTTTCATTCTGCTCATCCATGTCAATCGGCTGATCATTATTGCTGTATTGCTTCAACAAATCCAAAGTCGGGTAACGGTATGACGACAAATCTTTCTTTGGATCGTAAACCCCCAGTTCCGCAACCAGTTTATTGGGCTTGGATTCTTCATCGACGGGCGTAGCTACAGGTGCTTCGGTAGGCGATTTGGAGGCGTCATTGACCTCAAAAGTCGGTTCGCTGTGTCTCCTGTTCGGAATCACGGGCGATTCGGACGGAACGGCTGCGGCGATCGGCTCGGCGACAATCGGTTCGGAAACTGCGACCGGCTTTTTTCCCTTTCTGAGTTGAAATAAACGACGTAAAAAGGGAATGGTTCGTGAACTGATAATGATCAGAATAATGATCAACACAAACAACAGGATGAAAATAGTGCCCGGTTTGCCGACGTTTTCGACCAACAATGCCGAAAGCAGAAATCCGTGTTTTCCTCCTATATATATGGCAGTATCTTTGAAGAAATTTCCGAAAAAGAAAGCTGCGGCGATGGAAAACCAGATCATGCAGATCGAACAAAGAATGAAACTGCGCAGCAATGAAAAATACTTCACATTCATCATCCTCAATCCGACAAAAGCCAAGAACAACAACAAGAAAAAAGTGGAAATTCCGAACCATTCGTTCATCAATACATTGCTCAGGCAAGCGCCCCGCGATCCCGTCCAGTTTTCAATCCCGGAGATTCGTCCGAAATGAAAGATCGACAGTCCTTCCACTTTGCTCTGATCGGCGGCTCCGGTGAAGAAGAAGGAGATCAGAGACAGGGCGGTGTAGACAGTAAACATCAGGATCAGCAAGCCGACGATGAAATGGGTGACGTCGCTCTTGAGGAAATGTTTGATTGTTACGAATACCGATGTATCTCGTTGTTCCTGTTGTACTTTCTTTTTGGCCATAAGCAATGATTTTTATTTGGAGGCATCGATGACGCCGCGGAAATAACCGATCGACTCGGCCAATCCGGCCAGCGGATCTTTCATGTCTTTTTCAAATTCCAGGCTGCAAGCGCCTGCATATTTTACTTTGCGAAGCATCCTGACGAAAGCAGGAATGTCGATGATGCCGCGACCCATTTCGCAGGTAGTCCCTGCCTTGCTTGCCGCCGTGACGTTCTTGATGTGGATGTCGAAGATGCGTTTATGGAATCTCTTCAAGTCTTTCACAGGATCATGTCCTGCGCGTGCATCATGACCGATATCCAGACACATGCCGATGCGCGGATCCAGGTCTTTCACATGCGCGATGACATCCGCCGCATCCGGATAAAGCGCGATGTCGGGGCCATGGATGTGAATCGCATAATGGAAATCGTATTCTTTCACTTTTTGATCGATGTACGGGAGCAGTTCGTGATCGGGAACGCCGACAATCAGTTTCACCCCGACGCGTCGGGCATACTCGAAAGCGTCATCGACTTCCTTCTGCGTTTTCATGTAAATTGGGCCGACCGCATAGCCGGTGACTTCCGCTGCAGCCAGTTTGGCATGAAAAGCGGCAATCTGATCGTCGCTGCTATTGAGCGGCAGGTGAAAATCTTTGATACACAAATAATGGACATCCATACGCTTCAACATTTTGAGCGAAGCGTCCAGGTCGAACTCCTTAAAACTGTATCCGGCCATAGAGACTTTAAAGAGGCAGGCATCCCTGTCGGGAGTCGCGACGGGTTCGGTGCCGTACGCCGGATGCTGCGTAAGACAAAATAAAAGAAGAATAATCCACAAGCCGGTTGTCGGCTTTCCGAAACAATGTGTTTTCATACGTTCAAATATTTTATATGGGTTTTTGCCGCAACGAAGTTACAACTTTTTTTTATTTAATATGATTGTCGGATTGATTCGGATATATACTCCAAAAGAATAATTAACAGATTTGCTTGTTTTTAATGGCGCTGAAATATCCTGAGCGAACGAATCATAAGCGACCAAGCGGGGATTATAGTAGAAATTGGCATCAATTCCGACGTGGTATTCATTGCCGAAAGTCTGCTCGTAAGAAAATCCGCCATTGAAAATTTCCGTCCTTGGGAAAACGCGCCCGTCCAGCGTGAGCGAGAGGTTTTCATATACGGGATTGCCGAAGACATTGATGAAATCCCGACTACGCCAGTGGGATGCTTTCAGGTTGAGATTCCGGATTTGTGCGGAAATCGCCGAATACAGTCCCCAACCCTTGGAGTAGAAAAAACCCGGATTGAAAGGAGAGTCATACATGCAACCGTAAGACTGCAGCGAGATATTTTTCAGTCCTCGGTTGAAATTGAACTGGAATTTCATTCCGGCAGCGCCGTTAATCATTGTGGTGACATCCTGTCCTGTCGTGTCCAATTCGCCTCCGATGTGAAGCGCCAGTACCTGGGCGGGAATACTCCAATGAAAAAACGCAGTTTCCGGCGTGATATTTAATGCAGCCGATCCTCCAACGGTGAATGCTTCATGATGGACATCGTTTTTAAATGTGAAACTTTCCCAGTTGATCCAGATGTCGGCATGCGCTATCCGTGCATTATATAAAAGCTGTGCACCACATTCCGGATCGGCCGTAAGGTTGAGTTCCGGATTGTATAACGGTTCGATGACGCGGTGGTTGTCGCCGTTGTAGATTGTGCCCAACACGATGTTGACTTGCTTGATGGGTTGGATCTGCGCCCGAAAAAAAGGCAAGACATGAAATCCGTATTGATATCCGTCCGCTTTCCATTCGGAGATATGCTGATAGGAATAGCATGGATATTTATCTGCGCCCCAGAAGCGCAACATCGAAATGCCTGCTTCCAATCTGACAACCGGAAAAGGCTGGTAGATGAGGCGCGGATTCAGACGGAAACCCGGCAGCGAATATCCGTCGAAGATATCGCCGTCGGTTTCGTTGTTCTTGAAAAAACTCAGGTTTTCAATACTGAGCCTCAACGGGTCGCCCTCGGTGTCAATTTGATAATTATCGGCAAACAGGCTGTTTTTGATAGGCGCTTGCGCCCGAAGCCCGAAAAAGCATCCGGAAAGTAATAACCCGATAATGAAAAAATATGGTTGAATGACCCGCACTGCTATTAACTGTTCATCGAAGCTAAAAATTCTTCATTATCGAAGGTCTTTTCCAGACGGTCTTTGACAAATTCCATGGCTTCGAGGCTGTTCATGTCGGAGAGGTATTTCCGGAGAATCCACATGCGGTTGACCGTTTCGGCATCCTGGAGCAGGTCGTCGCGGCGGGTGCTGGAAGCTACGATGTCGACAGCCGGATAGATACGCTTGTTGGAGAGTTTACGATCCAACTGCAATTCCATATTTCCGGTGCCTTTAAATTCTTCGAAAATGACATCGTCCATTTTGGATCCCGTTTCCGTCAATGCAGTGGCGATGATGGTCAGCGAGCCTCCGTTCTCAATGTTTCGCGCAGCGCCGAAGAAGCGTTTGGGCTTTTGCAGCGCGTTGGCATCCACGCCGCCCGACAGCACTTTGCCTGAAGCGGGTTGAACGGTATTGTATGCACGCGCCAGGCGGGTGATCGAGTCAAGCAGAATCACCACGTCGTGCCCGCATTCCACCATCCGTTTGGCTTTGTTAAGCACAATCTCGGCGATTTTTACATGCCTTTCGGCGGGCTCGTCGAATGTGGAAGCAATCACTTCGGCATCCACACTCCGTTGCATGTCGGTCACTTCTTCCGGTCGTTCGTCAATCAGCAAAACAATCATGTAGACTTCGGAATGGTTCCAGGCGATGGCATTGGCGATGTCTTTCAGCAGCATGGTCTTCCCTGTCTTGGGTTGAGCGACGATCAGTCCCCGTTGGCCTTTGCCGATGGGGGAGAACAGGTCGACCACCCTGACGGAAATCTTGTCATTGACTTTCGGACTCATGCTGGCCGTCAGCCGGAATTTTTCATTGGGGAAGAGCGGCGTCAGGTGATCGAAAGGCACGCGGTCGCGGACTTCCTGCGGGCTTAATCCGTTGATCAGGTCTACTTTGACCAGCGGGAAGAATTTTTCTCCTTCTTTCGGAGGGCGGATCGGTCCTTCTACAACGTCGCCCGTACGCAAACCGAACAGTTTGATCTGAGACTGAGAGACATAGATGTCGTCGGCGGATGACAGGTAGTTATAGTCCGAAGAACGGAGAAATCCATATCCTTCCTGAATGATTTCCAACACACCGATTCCGGTGAGGATGCCTTCAAACTCGAAAGTTTTCTCTTTATTCTGTTGTTGTTGCTGCTGCTGTTGCGGCTGTTGTTGCTGTTGCTGATTGTTTCCGCCGCTTCCGGTTTTGACAATTTGCAGTTGCGACTGGTTCTGACTTTGCGGCGAGGCTTGCGTCTGGCCGGGTTGGGCATGAACCTTATTCACTTGCTTTGGGGTGTCTTTTTTGACTGAAAACAGGACTTGTTCCATCACACTGTTGACATCAGGACTGTGGCGGAATACCATTTTAGTGGGCGCTCCCTTGTTCGGGGATTCTTTTTCCGTTGTTGTTTTCTGAACGGGCGGAGTGGAGGACGGAACTACCGGCGGAGCGGGCTGTTCTTCCACCGGCGGTGTTTCTGCCGGCGCTTCCTGAACGGGAAGGGGAGGCGGAGTCGCCTGGAACAATGTCGGTTCCTCCGTTTTGACAGGGATGTCATTTTTCATTGTGGTGATACGTGCGCGTCTCCCGCGTCGCTTTTGGGGAGGTTCGACGGGCTGTACTTCCTGCGTTTCTTGCACTTCGGCAACCGGAGTCGGCGGTGTCGTTTCGTCGGCAGCAGCGCCTCGCCTTTTACGGGTTTTTACCACTTTGGGTTCTTCTGGAGCCGGAGTTTCAATCGCGGTCGGTTCGTTGGGTGCCGCCTCGTTTTTCAGCGTTATATCCAATTTCCTCTTTCTGCCTCGTTTCTTCGGTTGAGGAATCGGATTTGTCTGCGATTGTTCATCCGCCTCTGTTGCTTTTGGTTCTGCGTTCCGAGGTTGTCTTTTTTTGTCGGTGAGTGATCTGGAAGATTTAGTATAACCTCGTTTGGACTTATAAAGTCTGGTATCATTTTCTTCCTCAATGGTCTGTTGAGCTGCGCTCACGATTGCTTGCTGGTCTAAAATCTGGTAAATCAAATCGTCTTTATCTAGTTTGTTTACCTTTTTCAAACCGAATTGTTTGGCTAAGTCTATCAAGTTTTCCTGAGCCATTTCTTTGAGTTGCAAAATATTATATTTCTGCATAAATAAAAAAGGTCTTAAATATTATAAATTCTTATTTATTAATCAATTAATTTTCGAGCGTTGGGTTGTAATGACATCATCCCAAGATCTATTCTTCCGACAAAATCAGCAATATGGATTATCTTCATACCAACAAAATACGATGTTTATTTATGTCTGATTGAACCATACATGAATCCTAAAAACCGACAACCAATCAACTGAGGCTTTCAGATTAATAGAAAGGGATCTTTTACGTATTATAACCGAATAATTTGAAGTAATTACGTCGCAAAGATAAGCATTTTTTGTTTCTCAGCAAATAATTTTCATAAAACTTTCAAAATACAGCAATTTTTTGTCTTTTCAGTGATGCGGAAGCGGTCATCGATACGGTGTCCTACCACCCAGCAGATGTCGTCTCCACTACACAATATCCATACGGATTCCTTGTCGCAGCGATCAAATTTTTGATTGTTGAAATAATCGCTTAATTTCTGGAATCCTTTCATGCCGAAAGGACGGAACCGGTCGCCGGGCTGCCACCGCCTCAAAGTCAGCGGGAAATGCAGTTTGTCCGAATCAAAACTGGCGGTAGAGCGGTCTTTCGCAATGGGGAAGTCCGATTTCGCCGTTTGATATTCAATGCTCATGTCGAATGGCTTGGTGATCGACGACACGTCCCGACCGATCGAAAACGATGCGGTAAGGTTGTCGGCGCGTTCAGAGATGACAAAACAGGAGCGTTCGGACGAAAGGCGGTATCCGGGTGCATAAAAGACCTTACCGCTTTGCCGGTCGATGTTGGCGGCGATCTTTTTGATTACATCCGGATGAAATCCGTACGGCGACAGCAGCTCAAACAATACGGCTTCGGGCGACGGCAGTTTCCGTAATCCCGCTTTCGAGATTCGATTCCCTTCCAGAATCGTCGGGAGCGCTTCCACGATGGCCTGGTTCACGATGCTTTGCGAACGGCGCAGGTGCTCCATCGTTTGGGTCAAGGTGTCACGGATTCCCGGATTCAGGGTTTCCAATAACGGAATGAGTTGATTCCTGATTTTATTCCGTAAGAAGTTGTTTTCCAGATTGCTGGAATCGATAACGAAAGGCAGGTGTTGTCGCTTTACATACGCCATGATTTCCTGTTTTGACACGCAGAGCAACGGACGGATAACGAATCCGTTTTTTGGACGGATGCCCGTCAGTCCTTTCAGCCCGGATCCGCGGACGAGGTTGATCAGCAAGGTTTCGATGCTGTCGTCGCGGTGATGCGCTACGGCAATGGCGGCAGCATTTTCCCTGGCGCGCGCTGCTTCAAATGCCTCGTAACGCAATTCCCTTGCAGCCATTTCGATCGAGATTTTTTTTGCGGCAGCATAAGAATAAGTATCGAAATGGGCAACTTCGATGGGGATTCCCAGCGAATCGGCAAAATCCACCGCGAAACGTTCGTCGCGCACCGATTCTTCTTCACGCAAATGGAAATTGCAATGAAATGCGCGGCAATGGCATCCCAACCGGTTCAGAATATGCAACAAGGCAACAGAATCCGCACCTCCACTCAGTCCGACGATGATCAGCGATTCTGCCGACAGCAGGGAATTGTCGTTGATAAAACGTTTAACTTGCTTGATCATTTCTTGCACTATTTTGTGGGCGGTGTGGGAAAAGAAAATAAATCACCGGAGTGAAAATCACGCCAATCATCATTCCGGTATAGACATCTGTGATGAAATGCTGTGATAAGTACAACCGAGCATAGCCGACCGAGAGGGCTGCGAGCGCCAGCAGCCAGTGCAGTTGTTTTTTTGGGAGCGACAAGGCAAAATAGGTGCTGATAGCGAAAGCCGCCGCCGTGTGTCCGGAAGGAAAACTTTCGGTTTTTAACTGAACGACGCCGTCGATCAACCGCAAGAGTCCGGATTCTTCAAAATACGCGACCGGACGCAATTCTCCCGGAAAAATGAGGTGTTTGATGATCTGGACGATGGCGGATACGAAGGCAAAACAACAGAGCGCCCGTAACATTTCCGACCACCCTTTGAACGCCAGAATGAACACGATGACTGCGATGGAGAATACCAGCGAGCCGCCAAGATTCGTAATCAGGAAAAATCGATCCAGAAAAGGCGAATAGTGCCGATTGACCCAAAGCGTCACTTCCGCTTTGTGGCAGAACACCAAAATCAATCCTCCGACGAGCGCCAGCAAGATGATGCTTGTCCAGTAGCAACCGCTTGTTCGAAAGAGCGTTGTTGCTTTGCAGTAGACTTTTTGCCACATCGAAAGAATCATCGTTTGAATTTATTTTTGTCCATTTCAATCGCAAATGTACGAAATATGTTACGAAATTCGTATTTTTGTATTTTCATCAACAAATAGATAAAAAAATGAACGCCGATATAGAATTATCATACATGGCAGCCTATTCCAAATTGAAAGCCTTGCAATCGTTGCTCGAATCAGATCAATTGGATGTAGACGAACTGAGCGCTAAAGTGAAAGAAGCTGCCGGATTACTGAAAATCTGCAAAGAAAAACTCTTCGCAGTCAACGAAGAAACCCGTAAAATCCTGGATACATTGTAGATATGGATAACAGTGCTGCATTCGCAGTCCTTTACCATGCAATCTCCGTATAGATTCCTTCCGGGTCGTTCGGGAATTTGATCAGGCAGGTGCCGGAAACAGCATCCCAGGCGCTTTTCGTGTCGGTCAATTCTTCTCCCGACGCATTTTTTACCACGATCTTCAAGGGCGCTTGAGGCAGTTTGATCCTGACGACATTGTTTGTATTTACCGGACTTTTGGCGACGAACGAATAGGCCTGTTTTTTCACCGATTCGTCGTATATCCGCGACGCGCTGCACAACACCTGTGGGGTCTTTTTATTTTTTATCTTCGCTACGTCATACAAAAACGCCTGTTCACCCGGCAGTATTGTTTTATCTGTCAGCACGGGCAATTCCGGATCAAACAGGTCGATAAACGTCCCGTGGAGTTGAAGCGGTTCGTTCGAGACACTCTCGTCCAGCACCGCCGCAATGATATACTGACCACGTTCGAGCACCAGGTTGTTTTTGGTGATCGGCTCGCCGGTTTTTGAAGCGATGGCGTAAGCCTTTTTGACGACGTCGAAATAGCGTTCGTCGCTATTTGGCTGCAAAACGAACGATTTAGGGTCTTCGCGGATGACGAATACACTTCCTTTTCCGCAACTGTAATCGCCCGTTTGTGCTTTGGGAGCGATCCCCAACAGTTCAAACAGGTGCATGGATGGCGCGTCGTAATTGTATTCGCCTGTGTTCCACCATTCCATGGTGGTTTGATAAGGATCGATGTCTTTGCCGCAATAGACCAGGACGCCGCCCGCCTTGACCCATTCGGCGATGTATCGGTGGTATTCGGCTTGCATGGGTTTCATGTTGGAATAAGACATCACCAATACTTTCAGGTTTGTCCAGGCGGCAGGATAGGAGACATTTTCGATGTGCGCCAATTCTACCGGTATTCCGCGCTTCAGTAGCGGGAAAGTCTGTCCGTAGAAATTGGAAAACTGCGGATCCTCGTATCCGGCATGCGTAGGAAATCGCTGGAACATCAGTGAATTGGACATCAGCACGGCAATCCCGTGCGATCCATTGAGTTTATTTTTCGATAGCGGCATGTCGTTCAGCGCATTGATCATCACCTGCATCTGCGTGGAATAAAAACGGGGGATTTGCGCTTTCGTGCGGCAAGTGTCGCATGTCTTGTACAGTCCTTCATAAATGCGTTCCGGCCAGGGCATGACTTCGTAGCTGTTGATCATGGGGTACAACAATTGCGCCGAAAAGGTGGCCTGGTAATTTTTTTTGTAGTCGTCCCAGTCGCGCGACCGGTCTTCAATCGGATCCGTCAGGAAAAACATCTTCCGTCCGGTTGGTCGGGTCATGGATTCCATCGAACCATATTCCAGGAAAGCGTTTTCAAACACCCGTTCTTTCCGAATACCATTGTAATAGGTCGGTTCGCGCGAAGTGCCTGTCCAGACTTGGGCGATATAGCCGTCGATACAGGGAAGCGAAGCCAGACTGGCCTCCGGACTGACGATTTGCCAGGAGGAATAGTTGACCAGCGAATGGGTAGGCACATAACAACGGACATCCATGCCTTTGCTTTTCCCGTATTCTTTGGCATAAGTGAAAACTTCGTCCAACGCCCTGTAATACAGATGGTATTTCAGTTTATTGGCGAGGTAGGTGTTTTCGGGAGATGCGTGTTGCGGACGCCAAGGGAATCCGTAGTATTCTTGCCATTCCCGTTTGAACGCTTCGCTGTATCCGCCGCGCATCCAAAATTCCGGTTCTTCCAGGTAGATGGCGTCAATTCCGGCATCGATCACCCGTTTCACCTGTTTTTCCTTCATGTACTGGATAAAGTTCATCGACGGAACGATGTAAGGAACCATGTGTCCATGCCAAATCGTATCGCCTTTGGCGGTCACTTGACCTTCATCCAGATGCCACTTTCCATCCCATCGACCGGTGAAATAATCCTGATAAGATCCCCACGCGATTCCGGTCATAAAATGGGTGGAATAGCCACGGTCGCGCCACGAAGCGACGCGGTCTTCAAATACCGGCTTCCGTGATCGGTCGGAAGGATTCCCATCCACGCCATACACGATAGCGACATCGGCGCGTACATCGATCACCGGCTTCCATCCGCTGGAAGTCTGGAAAGTGGTATTTTCTTTTTTCTCATTTTTCTTCGACGCTTTGTTTTGAGCGACCAGGTCAAGCGAAGCCGCATACAAGCATAAAAATAAAGCGATCCAAACAGTCAGATGTGTCTTTGTTTTCATATATAAGCAGATAATATTGCAACAAAGATATGAAAATTATTTCATTCCACCTGCCGTATGCTGTATATCTTACTTTTATATGCCCCTGTCAAGGGAAAATTGATTCCGATTTCCATCAGGAATTGTCCGGTAAATGCGCCTTTAATTCCTTCTATTTGATACTTTTCATGCTGTAATAATCCCCGCAGTTTGATTAGGGGCGTCCGTTGCGTTTCGCCGACGGTGTTGGTGGGATATTCAGCCAGATTGTAAACGAATACAACCGTATGCTTTTTGCTTACATCTACATACTGTAGTATGCTTCTGTTTTCGTCGTAAGGCGAAATGAGGCGGTATACATTTCCCTGTTGCACCGTTTCGCGGATGGCTTTGTATTGAGCGATCTTTTCCGCAGCGATTTTCTTTTGCGCGTCATCCCATTTGGTGAGGTCGTATCCTACGCCCAGGACGCCGGCCATGCTGACATCAAATTTGTATTCCAACGACGGATTTTGCTTGTGCTTGTCCTCGTGCGTCACCCACGAGATCATGGTGTTTGCGGGGAAAAGCGTCAGGTAGGAGTCGTGGATGAAGATGCGCTCTATCGGATCGGTATAATCGCTCGCCCAATTGAAGTCAAAGCGCGACATCATGGCCAGATCGATCCGTCCGCCGCCGCTGGAGCAGTTTTCAAACCACACATCGGGAAATTCATTCCGCAAAGTCTCGACCAAGCGGTACAGGTTTTCCATGTATTTGATTCGCACGGCGCGTTGTTCATCCGCAGGCGCCGACGTAAATCCGGGGTCGGTCAGCATCTTGTTCATATCCCATTTGATGAACTTGATGTTGTTTTCTTTCAGCAAATCATGGAAATAGCGGTAAAGATATTGGCATACATCTTCCCTGGCCAGATTGAGCATCAGCTGGTTCCGGCCTTCGTGCCGTGCGCGGTTGGGGAAATGAAATGCCCAGTCGGGGTGAGCGCGGTAGAGGTCGCTGTTGGGATTTACCATCTCCGGTTCGATCCAGATGCCGAAATCCAGCCCCATCGCATTGATCTTTTCTATCATCGGCTTCAGCCCGTTGGGGAACTTATTCTTATCTACCGTCCAGTCGCCCAGAGCGGCCTTGTCGTTCACGCGGCCTTTGAACCACCCATCGTCGATCACAAACATTTCCACACCCAGTTCTTTGGCTACTTTCGCCAAAGCCAACTGGTGTTCTTCGTTGACATTGAAAGTGGTGGCATACCAACTGTTGTACAACACCGGACGCAACTTGTCGCGATGCGATGCCGGCAACAGCTTGTCGCGGATATAGGCTGTCAGGCTCAAAGTCACTCCTTCGGCGCCCGATTCGGTATAACCGAACAGGATATGCGGAGAGGTCAGCGACTGTCCCGGCTTCAGGTTTACCTCCTGATCCCAGAAATTCATGCCACCCGTGATTTGGACGCTGCCGTTGAAAAACTTCTCGAAATCCAATCGCCAGTTTCCACTGTAACACAATGTTCCGAACCAAACCTTCCCTTGGTATTTATCCTGCTCTCCTTCGGGACGTATCAAGAAGGTCGATGTCCCGTACGATTTGAAGTCCTTGACCTGGATAGTTTTTGTCCCCTGGGTGAGTTTGGTGGTTTGCGAGGTCAATTCATGCCCCCACACACCCGAATAATGTGTCAATTCGTAGGCGTCTTTGGGCAGGAATACCGATCCCGACAGCAGGTTTTCTATTTTAATCGAGCCTTTTTTGCCGGTGTTGACCACTTCAATCCATTTCTCAATCAGGTCGTATTCGGGGATAATCCGGAGGTACGACCGCACTTCCAGCGGATAATATTTATCGGCCTGGACGATTTTCAGCACGGGATATCCGTCGGCCGCGGTTGTTTCAGCCGTTTTATACTCCAGTTCAATGTCCCTGACGCCGTCGGGGAAGATCACTTCGAGCAGGGGCGTAGCCGACGCATAGCCGCCACGCACAGGGATTTCGGCGCCCAGGGCGTTACTTGGGCTTGCTGTCGCCAGTTTGTTGCCGAAATAGACGGATTGAACATTTCCGGAAGGATTGACAGCCAGACGGTAAACGGATGAGTGGGTATATAGATCCCAACTTTTACCGTTGTCACCGGTATGAATCAAATCATTTTGCGCAGTGACAAGCCATGTGGCCATCAATCCTCCGAATATGCATAGAAATCTATTGCTCATGGTCGACTAATACCCATAGATTCCAAACTCGGCGAGCTGGATGTAATTGTTTGGAGCAGTAGCTTCTTTGTGTTTGGTATCAAAGTAGATACATACGTAACGCGCCTGGATGGGGTCGAATTCGAAATATTGCTCTGCATTCGACAGCGGATCGTACGACATATCGCCCTGAAGCACCCACTGATAGCCGTTGAGGGGGTCATTCTGATTTACTTCCACGTCCGGGCAAGTATAGAAGTAAAATCCTTTCGCGGAGATGAAAGTCTGCCTCCTTTGTATCATCAACTTGGTGATTACCACCGAGCGGCGCAGGTCAACGATGAACCAGTGCGGATAGTTCGATACCGGAGCGGCATAATTGGCATGCCAGAATGTGGTGATGTTTCCGTCAAACATATTCAAGACCACATAGCCGCCATGCTGCGAACTGTAACCGATTGTTGCGGCATTGACGCCAGCTTGGTAGCCGGGTATGTTGGCCGCAGTGATCGTAAACCGTTCTACGGCGGGCACTACGCTCACCGTCAGCTGTCGTTGCTTGCCGTCGGAAGAGGTGGCGGTAACGACGGCCTCGCCGATTTCGTTCCCCACGATCCATCCGTTTTCGTATACAGCCACGACGGCCGGATTGGAAGAAGTCCACGTGATCTGCATTTCCGAAGCATTCTGTGGGACAGGAGACGCAACGACCTGGATTTTATCCAGCCGTTTCACTTCCACCTGTTGTTTGTCGAGGGTGAAATCTACGAGCGGCACCCAGGTGCGCACCCACACATTCACATTCGTCTGATCGCTGGCGGAAGCCAGGGTGATCACGGCGAATCCTTCGTTTAGCGCCGTTACCAGTCCCGACTGGGAGACGGAAGCGATGGAAGGATCCTGGCTTGTCCAGGTGAAATTATTCCCTTCGGGGGCGCTTTTCAGTTGGACTTGATTGCGGCTGCCCGCGCCTTCGCCGATGTAGAGTTCTACTGAACTTTTGTCCACGTATGGCTTTTCGGTGATATTGAAATTGTCGTATTTGACGCATCCGCAGGTTGCATATACCAATGCAGCCACAAAAAAGATTCGGACATCAATCGACGTTTTATTCATTTTTTTCATATCTGTCGTTATTTTACAGTTACCACATTTTCAATTTTCAATTCTTCCTTCATCCTGAATTTGCTGACGCCGTCGTCGGAATCGACATAATCGTAGCACAGCAAGAAGGTTTTAAACGTTTTGCCGTATCCGTCGTCAACCAATCTGACGACATTCGGATATTCGGGGTCGCCATCGACCTGGGTGACTTTCAAACCGAAATAGGTATCGCTCCAGGGTGTGATGGTCACATGGCCGTTGTCGTCAATGGTCAGCCGCATCGCCCATTTCTCAATAACGCTCGGTGTGACGGTCGTGACGATTCTGTTGCCGGCGAAAATCCGCACTTCATTGCCCGACACAGGAACCATTTGTTTTGTCATCATGGTGTTGACGGGAGATTCTGTGCCGTTTTCCAGTTTGATGCCGCGGTGCGAATACACGGGAATCGTCTTGGTAGACGCCCAGAAGTTTTTCACGTACACGCGGTAAAGCACCGTACTTTTTTCGGGATTCAATTCGTAAGCCGAGCATTTGTCCACCCGCAAGGGGATGAAGTACACCGAGTCGGGCGAGAGGCCGGCGGCGCGAATCCGGATTTTCATCCTTCCGCTTCGTTCTCCGGGTTGCATGGAGATGACGGGATTTTCAATCCGGTATCTGTCGGAGGGCAGATACAGCGCGTATTTGTAGGCTTCCGTAGCGAAATTGACATTGTTGTAATCCCCCAACAAATCGGCGTCTTCCACCATGTTGAGCGTGATGGGCAGCGTTGTTTCCAGCGAGCCGCCGCAGGAAGCGGCGATATAACCGTTGGTGAAGCCTTCCCCGTCCGCTTCGGAAGGGTCATGTTCTTCGGCGAAGATGTTGAAGTCGCCTTCGCTCAGCAGGGCAATCACATGTTTGTATTGTTCCCGCTCGAAGATTTCATCGCGGTCGCCGCAGGCGAAAAGCGTCAGGGCGAGCAATGCGATCAGGTATATTTTCAAATATTTCATACGTCAATAATTTATTAGCTGTTAAACATCCTACCATCCTGGATTTTGATCGAACGACGGCAGCCGTTTCGTTTCTGTTTTCGGTATCGGCAAGAAAATCATTTTCCGGTCGACAATCCGTCGTGCGATACGGGAACTTCCCGGCACTACCCGTTGGTAGTACGCATCTTTCGTGGCGGAAGTATTCATCCCGATGATGGTTTCGCTTTCCGAAGATTCGTAGTCGCCCCAGCGGCGCACGTCGTAATAGCGCTGGTTTTCAAAAAGGAATTCCACCATGCGTTCGCGTTTGATCTTTTCCAAAACCAGTTCGGCATTGACGACTTCGGCATCGGTCATTCCAGGCAGACCGGCGCGGTATCGCACCTGATTGAACGCCCATTTGATCTCATTGAGATCGCGGGTGAAAGTTTGCTGTTCGCCGTTCACTTCGACGGTATAGCTGCCATTGCCCAATTGGTTTAATGCTTCGGCATACGACAGCAATATTTCGGCGTAGCGTATCATGGCGTACGACTTGGCCAGTCGTCTGGCGGCATCGCCCGCCCAAGCGTCGTTGGGATGCACATATTTCCGCAGCACATAGCCTGTGATGGGATATTGGGCGGCATTGGTCACCAAATCCTTGCCGTTGGGTGAATCGGAATAATAAGTGACGGTGAGGTTTTTTTGCGTTGCGTCGGTGGTTGACGCCATTTCCCAATAACATTCACTGAATCCGATGGAGGCGTAGAAACGCGCTTCGCGGTTGACATACATGTTGCACACATTGGTGTTCAGCCAGTAACCGCTGTAGAGCTCTCGGCGCGTGGTAGTGCCGTCCGGTTCTTCGCTGTAAGGATATTCTTCGCTGGAATTGCCGGTGGAGCGTCCGTCGAACATTTCGTAGGCATCCACAATTTTTTGTGTCACACACAGCCCGTTGTATCCGCCGTTGGCGTTGGGGAATACATGGCGAGTATAGTTCGTGGTGGCGGAAGAATTGCGCGCCCAGATGTATTCCTTGTTTACCGTTGCGACGGTTTCTGCATTGAACATGTCGGCGTATGAATGGAAGGGGTCGATCCCGTCTGCCCCGTCGGGGAAAGTATTGTTGTAATCGGGGTCGGCGGTATTCTTCGACAATTCGGGCGTCTTGTTGTCTTTCGGCACTGTATGCAATTCGTATGCTTTGGCGCCCACATCATCCCGCAGATCGATCAGCCGTTTGCAGGCGGCTGCGGCCACTGCCCAGCGCCGAGCGTCGTAAGTCTGTTGGATGTAGTGCTGGCCGTCGACTTTGCGGGTCCAGTTGCCGAAATACACACGCGCGGAATTGCCGCCGTTAAACATGTCGCTGGCATGTTGCAACCGCAGTCGCGCTACCAGTCCGAGTGCAGCGCCTTTGGTTGGCCTTCCAAATTCGGTAAGCGTCTCTTCGCGTATCGCCAAGTTTTTGGAGGCTTCTTCCAGTTCTGTGCAGATATATTCCACGCAGTCGTCGTAGAGGTCACGTGGACGGTCGTAGTATTCTATCGCTTCGTTGTTTTCCACCACTTCGTCGCCCAGCAGCACGATAGGTCCGTGGTTCATCAGGAGGAGGTAGTAGGCATACGCCCGAATGAAACGGGTGTTCGATTCGATACGTGCCCGTTCGGAAATCGTCCAGTCGCGCGCTTCGTCCATGCGGCTGAAGATGGTATTGCATTGGCGGATGACCTGGTACCAGGCATGCCAGTTGTCGAGAGAACCGAGGTTGTTGTCGTTGCGGTCGCCCAACACGTATCCCATTCCTTGAAACTCGGAAGTTCCGTATTCGCAGAAGCCTTCGTCGGTGGCCATGGGCCCTGGCGTGTAAGGATTGCCGAACAATGCGCCTTCGTCGGGCAGATACTTGGTAGCGCCCCACATATAGGCCTCAATATAGCGCTTTTGGGTAAAAATGGTATCGATAGCCAGATCGTTGTCGGTATAATCATCGATACTCAGGTAATCGCAGGACGACAAGCAGCCCGCGACGGCCAGCACGAGACATGCGGCCTTTACGCAAAACGCCTTGCGGATATTTTTCATATTTATTTTCATATTCTTCATCATCTTATGGAATTACATGTGGATATATAATTGGAAGGAATACGTAGTCGGGATGGGGTATACATTCCCGACCTTGTTGGCTTGTTCGGGATCGTAAACTTTCACTTTGTCCCATACATACAGGTTGTTACCTACCAATTGCAGGTCTAAGGATTCAATGCCGAGTCGTCGCAGGAAATTGTTTTTCAGATTGTAGTTGAGGGTGACTTCCTGCAACCGCACATAACGGGCGTCTCCTTTCCAGAAATCGGAGAGTTGCGTGTTGTTGGTATTGTTGCCGTATGATAGTCTGGGCAACAGTGCGTTGGGATTTTCGGCGAGGCTGGGATCTATCCCGTGCGCTTCGGCATACCAGCGGGGTATCCAACGGGTGGAAGGATCGCTGAATTGCGAGAGGATGTTTCCCAATTGGCCGCTATAAAACGGGATATAGCCCATGTTGTTGCGGAAATAATCGACTTTGCCGGTTCCTTTGAATAGAAATCCTGCGGAAAACTTTTTGTAGTTGACCTGACCGCCGACGCCGTAAGTCAATTGCGGCAGCATCTTGTTGCCTGCATACGGGTAGGAGATGGGCACGCGGTCGTCTTCGTTGATAACGCCGTCGCCATTGATGTCCTTGTATTTCAAGTCGCCGGGCATCACCGTTCCCCAGTTTTGTTTGGGGCTATAGGCCACATCGTCGGCATCTTTGAAGAACCCGATGCATTGGTATCCGAGCACCACTTCGTTGGGCAGTCCGGTATAATCTTTGTAGGGATATTCTTCATACAGTTTTTCGTAATTGAGGATCTTGTTGCGGGCAAACGTGTAGTTTCCACGCAGCGTCAGACTGAGGTCTTTGTTGATATTAAACGTGTAGGAAGCGTTTCCGTCCGATCCCCAGCTCACCATGCGTCCTACGTTTCCGTAGGGGTTGTTGCTCAATCCGGCATAGCCCGGCACTTGCACACGTTCCTGGAAAATGCCGTTGCGTTTGTCATTGAAGAAGTCCGTCGTGAGCGAGAAAGCATCGTTGAACAGGCGGATGTCGAGACCCAAGTCTGCTTTTATCGCCTTTTCCCATACGAGGTTGTCGGCGCCGACACGTGTCACGTTGATCATTTCCACAGCACCGCCACCCCACAGCGAAGTGGTGGTCTGCGTTACGCGGTTCAGGTAGGGGAAACGTTGTCCACCGATGCGGTCGTTACCCACCGTCCCGTACGAGCCTCTGATTTTGAAAAGGTTGATCCACGGCATGTTGACTTTCACCCATTCGTAGTTTGAAGGCACCCAGCCCAAAGCAATGGCTGGGAAGAATCCGAACTGGCGACCGGGCATGAAGTTTTCGGTGCCGGTATAGCCGAAGTTGAAATCGACCATGTAGGTGTCGCGGAAACCGTAAGCCACACGTCCCGTCATACGCAGGTATCTACGGGGAATCTGTGCATAGTTTGCCGATAAGCCGGCCATTTCACTTTCCTGATACTGCATGGTCGACATTTCGTCGCTCATGTGCATGTAGGCCAAAGCACCTACACGGTGGTCGTAGTTGAACACCCGGTCGTAGTTCAAGGTCGACTCGAATTGGAAGCGCCGAAACTGGTCATAATCGGCATTGTTGATCAAGGAATAATACTCCTGGGTGGTGGCGGCCACCATTTCGCGGGTCTGCAATTCACCCTGGTTGGTGCGTCCGATGGCCAGATACAGGGCAGGCAGATGATAGCGCTGTTCGATGTATCCGCCATTGCGGTCGTAAGCGCCCAACATCTTGAATTTCAATCCTTCAGTAATGAATTTGAGGTCCTGTTCGAGCGCCATAGAGATCTTCGATTTGTAGCTGGTCAGTTTGGTTTTACCGCTATAATTGATCACCACGTAGGGCGACAGGCCGATATTGGCCACGTTGGTGGAAGGCAACTCGCCGTTGGAATAGCGCAAGGGGAATATCAACGGAGTGAGTGCCGCCTGCGATTGCCAGATATAATCGGTGGACAATTGTGTGCCGGGTCTGTCGTTGACGGACATGAAAGCGTCCGAATTGAATTTCAATACGGTGGTCTTTGTCAGGTTGATATCCAGATTGAGGCGGAACGAATAGGTATTGTAACCGGCATTGGTGGATTGCGGATTGGATTTATCTATCTTGTAGGCCGCCGTTTCGTTCGATGCGCCGAGACTGACGAAATAACGTGCGATGTCGCTACCTCCTTGTCCGCTGGCATAATAGGTCTGCTTGAACGACAAGCGGTTGATGATTTCGTCCTGCCAGCTGATGTCGGGATAGAAGTCCGGATCCAGCCCGTCTTTGATGACTTCCATCTGGATGCTGTTGTAGAGCGGGTCTTCACCGCGCAATTCACGGGCTTCGTTGGCCAGTGTCGCATAGTCGTAAGCGCGCAGATATTCCGGCAAGCGGCGTATGTGCGAGATGGTGTAGTTGGCGCGTCCGGTGATGGAGAATTTTCCCGACTGTCCGTGTTTGGTGTTGATGAGCACAACGCCATTGGCGCCGCGCACCCCATAGACTGCGGTAGCGGAGGCGTCCTTCAGTACCGAAAAACTCTCGATGTCGGCGGGGTCGATGGCATTGATGTCGCCTTCCAGTCCGTCGATCAGCACCAGAGCGCTACTGTTGGCGCCGAAAGTACCGATACCGCGCACCCAAAATTCGGCGAGGTTCTTGCCCGGTTCACCGCTGCCTTGCATCGTAAAGACGCCGGCGACGCGGCCGCCCAGCATGTTGGTGATAGAGGGCGCGGGCACTTGCAATTCTTTGGCGTCCAGTGAAGTGACGGCGGCAAGCGTGGAGATTCTTCGCTGTTCACCGAGGCCGGTGATTACCACTTCTTCCAATTGTTGCGTACTTTCGGAAAGTTTGACTACCAGGTCTCTCTTATCTTCGGTAACCAGATATTCGTAAGACGCATAACTCAAAAAGGAGAAGACCAGCCATTCGCCGCGTTGTGCTTTGATGGAGAATTTCCCATCGACGTCGGTGGTGGTGCCTCCAATTTTTCCCTTGATGATGACGGAAACACCGGGCACAGTTTCTCCCGTAGCCGCATCGTACACTGTGCCCTCCACACTGATGATTGCCTGCTGTGCCGGAAGTACAAAGCATACCGTTGTCAACAGCAAAAGGGTTAACATGTAATGATATATTCTTTTCATGATGTAAATTGTTGTCAATATGGTTTATTCGATAGCAATCCTTCTGACACGGTTGTTGTGGTAGTCGGCAACATAGATCACGCCGTCGGGGTCGGTAACAATCCCGTGCAGCGTGTTAAACATGGCGTCTTCCCGAGCGCCGTCTTTGAAGCCGGCAACTCCCGGTATTCCGATGATGGTAGACACCATCATGGTGGTGGTGTTGACCATGCGGATACAGTGGTTACGGCAGTCGCCCACATACAGGTTGCCGTCCATGTCGAAATTGATCATACGTATCCCTAAGAACAGCGACTGATCGATCGGGCCGTCTCTGTGGCCGCCGATCGAAGAGACAGGCGTCCAGCGCTTCAACGATGCCAGGATGTTGTTTTCAATCCTGGATTCGTCGGTGACATCCAGGGTGTAGATGCCGTTGGCAGCGTCGGCTCCCGTTGGCGTGGTAAATTCGCTGTATCCCAGCCACAATTCATTTTTTCTGATCGGATGGAATGCCATACCGTAAGTCAGACCTACCGGAGTCATGCCGATGACTTTCGCTTCCCAGGTTTCCGGGTTGATTCGCACGATATGCCCGTGGACATAACGGGTATAATACATGCCATCGACTTCACAAAGCAGGCATTGGAAATGCGATTCGTAGTTGAGGTTGCCTGTCCCGCCTCCCGAAGGATACGTGTGGCCGTTGAGGTCCCATCCTTTGATAAACCGAGATTTCATCGCCCATCCGTCGCGCGGATCGAGGAATACGAAGCGGTCGCGATTGCCGGCGCCTTCCGCACCTTGCATCAGCACATTCGTCCATGGATTGGCGGCAGGTGCGCAACGGTGATTGAAGCCCTGTTCTTTGGTAGCCACCACCGACAAGGTGTTTGTGATGGTGTTGATGCGTAACAATACATCCTGGTTGTCGGTCACAAAGACATTGTACTCGTTGTCGGCGGCGATGTACACCGGCTTCAGCTCGCATTTGTCAAGTCCCTGGTCGAACACATGCGCTTCCCGTCCTGAGCCGGCGATGGTAGTCACCGAAGCCTCGATTTTGTAACGGAATGTATTGACATACGATTTCTTTTGATCGCCGATTTGCACCGACAATACACAAGTGTCGCCCGGCATACGGGGCGTCAATGCTAAAATGCGTGTTCCCGTAGAACCGATCACTTTCGCTTCGGAATTATTGAAGAACACCTTGATGGCAGAAGGATCGGTACCGAAATTGCTACCGTCCAACAGCACCATTTCCCTGATCCTTCCCGAATCGGGATGGAACGTCGTCAACTCGATCGGTTTGTTGGGATCGTATGCTACCTTATTCTGGCTGTCGCTGTCGTCGCACGAAACGGCAAAAGCGATCCAGACAATCAGCGGTATGACCCACTGCCCCGCAGTTTTTAAAATAGAATGATTCATGGAAATTGTTTTAAATGATTAGTAATACAATAGACTGTCCATATTTTGTTTGATTCTCTTTCTTCAATGCTGATTGCGCTCCCTGGTGATTGACATCCATTTCGAGCACCTCTTTCAGGTGAGTTTCTGCCAGCGCTTTCTCATTCATACCCAGGTATCCGAGCCCCATCATATAATGGCAATGGATGACATTTCGTTTATTCAGGTCTTCATCCCAGATGGCCAATTCGGGGAGTGAAACGGCAAAATAGTCGATGCGACATTGGTCGTGCAGGTGCGCCTTCCCGTAGTCGATGAGTTTACGGAACAGCGATTCGGCTTTTTCCGGATTGCCGAGTGCGCGCCAGGCCAGCGCTTGATAAAACAGCTGATCGGGTTGCGGATCGTTATAGAAAAATGCCTGTTGCGGTTCGTCGGCGCCTTGTGTGGCTTTTGTCAGCCAATGACGGGCATTTTCCTGATCGCCCAAACCCAGGTAAGCGATTCCTTTATAATAGTTTACATCGTTTTCTTCGATGGTGTTCAGTTTCCCTTCGCCCAGATTTTTGGGATAGGCCTCCGTTGCTTGCAACAACTGCAAAGCCTCCTCGAAGCGTTTTTCGCGGATGGCTTGCTGCGCCGGTTCCAGATGGCAGCGCAGGTATTGGCCGGTGACTTTGCCTTCGCCGCCTTCCCACGGGTGAAACTTACGGGCGGCCATCAGTCGGCGGGCGTCGTCATATCGACCCAATTGATTGTAGAGTGTGACGCGTTCGATATACAGATCGTCGCGCTGTTCCACTAACGGTAAATGGGATTCGAGCAACTGTAGCCTGTCAATGAACGCATAATTCAATTTTTTATACAATTGATCCAGTTCCATCAGGATGCGCGGATCGGAAGGATCGAGTTGGAAAGCCTTCTCCAACAGCTGCAAGGCTTTGGCCTGATCCCCTTTTTTGTTGTAATAGGCCAAGGCCAAATTGCGCAATGCGGTGGGAAAGGTATCGTCGATTGCGATGGACTGCTCCCAACAGGCAATCGCTTTGGAATATTGCTGTGAGGCATACCAAAAATTGCCCAGGTAGTAGGGCGCTTTGGCATCCGCCCGATTCATCAGCATGGCATTGTGCAGGATGACGACTTCTTCCAGGCGATTGGGAAAACATTTCTCGGGATTCATCCTGGCCGCCTGCGCGTAATAATCCATCGCCTGCACAACCGCTCCCTGCTGTAAAGCGATATACCCCAGCGTATAATAGACCAGTGGGGAATGGCATGGCAGCGCTTCTCGCAGCAGCCGGATAGCTTCTTCATACAATCCCGCAGCGGCATAATCGAGCGCATATTCGATGTAGCTGTCTGCATTGTGCCGCATCAGCGAATTGAGCTGTAGGAGGACGGCGTTATCTTCCGTCAACAGGTATTTCTCAAACAGGCATCCCATATTGAACAGGTCGAGTTCGAGCGAAGCGTCGACCCATTGCAGCGCTTCGCCTGTTTTCCCCATTTTGCGGAGGATAGTGGCTTTCAATTGTCGGGCTTTGTGGTTGTGCCAGTTGCGCACCAGGCTTTTTTCTGCCTTGTCGAGTGCTTCTTCCCAACTGGCGCCGTGGTGGAGGGAAATCGTCGATTTGCCGTTAGCGGCATCGTTTCGCCGGTTGATTGCCCGCATACAGTCGATTTGAGCCAGCGAAAAATAGGCCGCATCTTGCCAGGCGGCATTCCAAGCCGATTTGTAGAAGGCTTCGTAGGCTTCATCGAATCGTTGTTGCATCTTCAAACTCCAGCCGAGGTTGTAGTACGGCTCGCCGTCGTAAGGATTGGGGTTGCGCTGCGTCTGTGTTTTGATCGCTTGACGGAAATAGGGTTCCGCCTTGCCAAACTGTCCGCGGCGCATGTAATACAGTCCGACGGCATTGTTGCAACGGATGTCGCCGGAATCGCGGCGTAAGGCTTCGAGGTAATAATCCAGCGGATTGTAGGTGGCATGCCGGTATTGTTCGAGATGCAGCCCCGCCAGATATAGCTGTTCGGTCGACGAGATGTCTTCGGGCGCTTGCATGGCGGCTGCCGGACTGGGTTTTTGCGGATTGCCGGACGCGTCCCCGCGGTAGCGGAGCAGGAGGAATCCATTTTCGGCATAAAGTTCGAAAATCAGGTCTTCGGGTTTCAGGCCGTTGGTTGCCAGTGAAGTTTTGTATGGAGTGCGCGGGTCGACGTCGATACGGTTGTCGAGCAAGATGGCGCCTTTTGTAGTCTTCAACAGCAGTTGCAGGTTTTTCCCGGCGGCGGTGGCATACAGTGTGATTTGCGTTTGCTTGGCATTGACATCGATATTGACGATGGCATCTTTGCTGGCATTTTTCACATATCCCACTTCGGAATAAGGCATGAAATACTGTTTCCACGATTTTTCTTCGTAGGGCTGCAACCAGCTGAAGTCCGGCTGATTGTCCGTATAAGCCCCCGTCATCAGCTCGATGTAGGGCCCGTCGTCGTCTGTCAGATTGTTGTGCCAGGCCATGCCGAAATCGCCGTAGCCCCAAGTCCACTGTTTTTTGCCCGGAGCGATGTGGTGATCGGCGACATGCAAAAGCCCGCCCCGGCAGTTTTCTTCGTAACCGCCCACGAAATCAAATTCTGAACTCACAGCCATAAACGAAGTCGGCACCGGAATGTTTTTGTACCTGGAGATGTCCGTACCGGGGGCGTAGTCTTGTTTGTAATAAACACCCGTTGCGATCGGGAAATCGGAGACGTCGCGTTTGCCGTGGTCATATACGGCATGGACATCCGGCGGGAATACCGAATGATAATCGTCGTGCACGACCACCGCAGGGTTTGCCCACCACAGGAACGTCTGCGGGAAAGGGGTGCGGTTGTAAATTTTCACACTGATTTCGAGGTAGGCCTTGTCGGGATACAAGGTGAATCCCTGCATGCCTTTTGTGCGGAACATGCGTTCCAATTCGTTGCACCAGACAGTCTTACTGCCGTCGGCGTGCGCTTCGATCGCATAATCGGTCGGGAGGAATGTGCTGGGACGGTGGTGCTGCGGCCAGTTAAATTCGATTCCTCCTGAAATCCAAGGACCTGTCAATCCCACCAAAGCGGGTTTGATGACCTGGTTGAAATAGACGAAATGACGTTGCTTGATCTTGTCGTAAGCCATCTGGACACGTCCGCCCAATTCGGGCAGGATCATGATTTTCAGATATTCGTTTTCCAGAAACAGTGCTTTATAGGGTTTGTCGACCTTCTCGTCGGCGATTTTTTCTACCACCGGATAAGGATATACCGAGCCGGAACTTCCCTGATAGACCCGTTTTTCAAGGAAGACGGGATTCTTTTCTTCTTCTCCGATAGGGTAGGTGGGCAACAGGATTTCTTCTTCCCATGCGCGCACGACATTTTTCTCGTTCACTGTCGACCTGATCAGATAATCGGTAATCTTCTCCATGATTGTTTATTTTGTCAGTTCTTGTTCGATGGTTTCCAGCGATTTCCCTTTCGTTTCGGGCAAGAACAGCTTGATGAATATAAATCCTGCGATGCAGATGACGCCGTAGAGCAGGAATGTGCCATGCGCTCCCAGTCCTCTATTCAACAACGGAAAGGTATACGTCAAGATAAAACAGGCTGTCCAAAGCGAAAAGGTAGAAACCGCCATGGCCATTCCCCTGATTTTGTTCGGGAATAATTCCGAGAGCACCACCCAGGTGATCGGGGCAAGCGTCATCGAGTAACAGGCGATGGCCGCAACCACCAAGATCAGGACTGTGATGCCGGTGAGATGAAAATAATAGCAGCTACCCAGGGCGGCGTAGATACACGCGAGGCCGATGGCGCCGAACAACATCAGCGAACGCCGTCCGAGTTTGTCGACGGTATACATGCCGACAAAGGTGAATAATACATTGATGACGCCGGTGATCACGATGTTGAAAAGGATGTCGGATACGCCATATCCGGCGGCAGCGAAGATTTCCTGCGCATAATTGAAAATCACATTGATCCCACACCATTGTTGGAACGCGGCTATCACCACGCCGATCAGCACAATGCGGGGCATCTTCCCCTGCAACAGCAGTCGGAAGTCCGTCTTTTCTTTCGATGAAGCGGACGCAGTATCTTTGATCGACCGGATTTCGTTGTCGGCATAAAACTGTCCGCCGATGCGGTTGAATATCGCAGCTGCTCTTTCATAATGCAATCGTCCGGCCAACCAGCGGGGACTTTCGGGAATGAAAAACAGCAGCAGGAAAAACAACACCGCCGGAACGCCACTGGCCCAGAACATCCAACGCCAGCCCATCTGTCCGTTCCACGAAAGCAGGATGTTTTCGCCTTCGGCAATGGGTTCGGCAATCAGCCAGTTGACGACTTGCGCCGCCAAAATACCCAACACGATGGTCAATTGATTGATGGACACAAACCGTCCACGTATCGCAGAAGGGGATATTTCGGCAATATACATCGGCGAGGTGGTCGAAGCGATGCCGATGCCGATGCCGCCGATGATGCGGAAGAAGATGAATGCGCCGATGGTGTCGGCGATGCCCGTCCCGACGGCTGCCAGGATGAATACCAGCGAAGAGATGACCATCAATGGTTTACGTCCGTAGCGGTCGGACAGACTCCCGGAGATCGTTACACCCAGCAAACAACCCAAGATCGCGCTTCCCATTACCCAGCCCTGCATCGCAGCATTGGCCTCGATATGGAAATAGACTTCGTAGAACGGTTTGGCACCTCCTATCACGACCCAGTCGTAACCGAAAAGCAACCCGCCCATCGCGGAGATGATTGAAATCAACAGCAGATAAAATGTATTTTTCGTTTCTCGCATTTTTTATGTTATTAGACGCCACAAATGTAGGGCAATAAAAAGTACAAAAAATGTAAAATCTTTTTTATTTCATGTAAAAAACGATTACTTTTGCATACTGCCCGTTATATTCATTTATCGTGAATAACAGGCGAAAGAAAATTGTTAACTAACTCTCATGGAACAGATTGCGGAAGGATTTATGGGTGAAAAGGCCATTATTACGCCTTATCACGTACGGAATTATCAACAAGAAAATCCGATTACCAGGCAATTGTATGTTACCCATATCGGATATTATCCCAATGCCAAACACCATTTCAGGCAACGCGAAGAAGGCAGCAACGAACACCTGTTGATCTATTGCGAGCAAGGGAAAGGTTGGATTGAATACAAGGGAGAAAAACACGAACTCTCGCGCAACAAGGCGTTTATACTCCCTGCCCGCGAGAAGCATGCTTATGGTGCAAACAATGCTTTCCCGTGGTCGATCTACTGGATTCATTTCTGCGGCGAAGATGTCTCATTCTTTTCTTCCATTATCGGCCGTGTGATCGATGTGAAAGATTCCGACAACAGCCGTTACGCCGACCGCTTCCGCCTCTTCGAGGAAATGTTCCAAAATCTGGAAATGGGCTACAGTCCCGAAAACCTGGAATACGTGGGCTTTTGCCTGCGCTATTTCCTGGCGTCACTCAAATACCTCAATCAATACCGTGAAGTGAATACGGTGAAAGAAGCGGATTTCGTGCAGAAAGGTATACTGTATATGAAAGAGCATCTGGAACACCGGACGACACTCGAAGATATCTCGCACCAAGTGGGTTATTCCACTTCCTATTTCGCCAAAGTCTTTTCCGAACGGACGTCCTATTCGCCGATGGATTATTACTGCCAATTGCGGATTCAACGCGCTTGCAACTACCTGCAGTTCACAGACATGAAAATCAAAGAAATCGCTTTCCGCCTGCAATTCTACGACCCTTTCCATTTTTCCAGGGCTTTCGTGAAAGAAATGGGCATCACCCCGAAAGAGTATCGGAAGCGTTACAGGACGGTTAGTGGCTAGTGGTTAGTGGTTAGAGTGATACCGAACTTGTACCGAAGGGATATCGAAGAGGTGCCGAATTTGGTTAATTCTTTCCTATAGTTGTCATACATCTATTGCTTCTTATTTTTTGCCTTTCTTTTTTCTTTGCAATATTCGAAAACGCAATTTCCTTTGGTAAAAATGAATGCCTGATTTTGTATTCGAATAATGTTGCTCGAAAGAAAAAAATATTGTGATAAAAAAGTTATCTTTGCAACCGGAAACATTTCAACACGGCTCAACGATGGACAGGAAACTTATAAAAATAGGCGACAGCATCTTCGACAGTCAGATAGAGGGCGGCTACTACTATGTCGATAAGACGCTGTTAATAAAGGCATTGCTTACTCATCCGGCGACGGTAACGCTCATCACCCGCCCGCGACGGTTCGGCAAGACGCTGAACATGTATATGCTCAAGTCGTTCTTCGAATACAACTGCGAACTGCGGGAAGACAG